>CAYNUZ010000155.1:0-6176 GCA_964400385.1 uncultured bacterium
CCGCGGCCGCCGCCAGCCCCTGCTCGACCGGCGCGCCGCCGGGGGCTTCCGCATCGGTCAGGACCAGGATCCGGGCCCGGGGCGACGGAGCCGCGGGGTCCGCGGCCACGGGGGCGGCCAGCACGCACACGACCAGTCCGGTCGCGATCAGGCGCACCGCGGGAGCCCTCAGAAGGAGACGGACAGTCCGAGCATCCAGGACGCCGCCGTGATCGCCAGCGAATCGCCCACGATGTACGGCACGCGGTAGGAGAGCTGGTTGTACTCGGCCTTGAGGGTGACTCCCGCGAGCGCGTTCCACGCCAGCCCGCCGGCGTACCCGCGCAGGGTCTCGTTCGTGGCCGTCTTCGACGCGCCGCGGGAGCGGTAATCTTCGGCCCGCGCCCAGGGCACGAGGGGCTTGCCGGCGGCCTCGAGGCCCCGGTACTCCAGGATCGCCACGTAGCCGTCCGTCCGCCAGTTGCCGGAGCCGGAGCGGAAGACGGCCTTCATCCCAGCGTCGTCCTCCACGTCCAGGTGGGTGTATTCCGCGATGGCCGTCACGCCCATGGTCTCGAGCACGGCGTGCCCGTTCGCCATCTGGAGCAGCCGCTTCCCGGCCGCATCCCAGTCGCCGGCGTAGTACGAGCCGCCGAACTCGCCGGGCGCGCCGTCCGCGCGCTGGAGCGCCAGCCGGCCGCCCCCGGCGGGCTTCTTGTTGGCGTCCGTGCTGCCCAGGTTGTTCACGAAGCTGATCCCCCCCGGGAGGCTGGGACTCCGGAAGCTCGTGCGGGATCCCGGCACCGGTCCATACCCGTTGACGCCGTACGCGACGGCCCGGATCGCGACCGGGCCGAGCGGAAGGGTCTGCCGCACCGAGGCTCCCAGGTCCGCGATCGGCAGCCCCATGATGCTCGACAGGAAGGACGGCGCCGTGATCGACGACTGCTGGAACGAGTAGTAGCGGTTCTGGTTGAGATACCCGAACGGCAGCATGATCTTTCCCGCCCGCAACATCGTGTTCTCGGCGGGCCGGTGTTCGAGGTACGCGTACTGGAGCCGGAGCGTGCGGGTGGTGTAGCCGATGTCGCGGTAGCTCACGTCCAGGAGGAAATCCGTCTGCTCCGCCAGGCTCGTCGTGGCGAACAGCCCGATGGAATCGAAGGCCATGGTGCGGGACTCGAGCCGGCCCGTGGGACCCCCGAGCCCGGCCGCCAGGGACTTCGGGATCTGGTAGCTGATCGTGGACTCGGGCGTGCTGCGGAAGTCGGCGTACCCGGTGAACGCCACCTTGGCGGCGGCCTGGGACGCCCATCCCCAGCAGGCGAGCGCGGCCGCGCACCGCGCCACGGACCGGGTCGGGAAAACGGGGGATCGGGACATGGGGGACTCCTTCGTGGTCGGAGCGGACTGGGTACCGCCGGATCGGATCATGCCGGGAGGACGTTCAGCTTGGCCATCAGCTCGCGTGGACTGAAGGGCTTGGCCACGGTGGCGGCATCGCCGAACTCCGCGCCCGCCTGGCGCAGCGCGCCCTCCATGCCCGAGAGGAAGACGATGGGCAGCCCGGGACGGATGGCCCGGGCCCGGCGCGCGACCTGGACGCCGTCGACCTCGGGCATCATGACGTCGGTGACCAGGGCCGTGAAGCCCGCCTGCGTGCTGGCGAGCAGCGCGAGGGCCTCGGATCCGCCGCCGGCCTCGACAACGCGGTGGCCGGCCGCCTCCAGCACATCCCGGGTGTAGCTGCGCACCGCGGCCTCGTCGTCGACCAGGAGGATCGCGCCGCGCGGGAGCGCCGGGGCGCCGGCGGCGGTCTCGTCGGCCAGCCGGAACAGGAGCCGGAAGGTCGTCCCCTGGCCCGGTTCGCTCTCGAGCTGGATGGCGCCCCGGAACTGCTTGACGATGCCGTACACCGTCGCGAGCCCCAGGCCGGTCCCCTGCCCCGGCGCCTTCGTCGTGAAGAACGGCTCAAAGACCCGGGCCTTCACCTCCGTGGACATGCCGGACCCGGAATCCGCGACGACGAGCAGCGCGTAGGAGCCCGGCGCGGCCATGGGGAAGCCGGCGGGGGGCCCGTCGACCGCGTCGACGCGCCCGGTCGTGAGCGTGATCGTCCCGCCGTCGGGCATGGCGTCGCGCGCGTTGACGAGCAGGTTCATGATCACCTGGTCGACCTGGCCCGGATTGCCGAACAGCGGAAGGGGCCCGGGGTGCACCTGCTGTTCCACCGTGATCCGCCCGCCCACCACGGTCCCGATCATCGGCGCGAACTCCTGCAGGCGCTGGTTGAGGTCGAACGGCGCGGCATCCACCGCCACCCCCCGGCTGAAGGCCAGCAGGCGGCTGGTCAGCTCCTTGCCCTTGATCCCGGCCGTCAGGATCGCCTCGGTCATCCGGTGGATGGTGGCGGCATCGTGGGTGCCCATCGCCAGCAGCTCCGCCCGGCCGCACATCACCGCGAGCAGGTTGTTGAAATCGTGGGCGATCGAGCCGGCCATCTGCCCCAGGGACTCCATCTTCTGCGCCTGGAGATACTCCCGCTCGAGCTGCTGCCGCTCCCGGCGCTCGGTGCACTCGCGCAACGCGCGGACGACCACGGGCACCAGCCGGGCCAGCCGGTCCTTGATGACGTAGTCCGTCGCCCCGAGGCGCAGCGCCTCGATGGCGGCCTCCTCGCCGATCGTGCCCGAGACGAAGATGAACGGCACAGTGGACGCCACTTCGGCCGCGATGCGCAGCGCATCCGACCCGGTGAACCCCGGCAGGTTGTTGTCGGAGAGGATCAGGTCGGGCTTGAAGTCCTGAAGCTGGGCGACGAAGGAGGCCCGGTCGACCGCCCGCCCCGTCGTGAAGGAAATCCCGGTCTTCTTGAGCTCCCGCTCGACCAGGAAGGCGTCGTCATCCCGGTCTTCGAGGTGAAGGATCCGGACGCGGTCGGGCATCGCGGATTACGCGCCCGGGGCCGGCGGCGGCTCGTTGAGGACGACCCAGTACAGGCCCAACTGGCGGACGGACTCGGAGAACTGGTTGAAATCCACGGGCTTGCGGATGTAGGAGTTCGCTCCCAGGCGGTAGCTCTCCACGAGGTCGCGCTCCTCGCGGGACGACGTGAGCACGACCACCGGCAGGAGCCGGGTCGCGGGGTCCTGTCGGATGCGCGCGAGCACCTCCAGCCCGTCCACCTTCGGGAGCTTGAGATCCAGGAGCATCACCTGCGGCAACGGGGTCTCGCCGCGCGCCTTGCGCTCGGCGGCGCCCGCGAGGTACTTCAATGCCTCTTCCCCGTCCCGCGCCACGGCGATCTCGTTCGCGACACGATGCTGCTTGAGCGCGCGCACCGTCAGGACCTCGTCGTCCGGATTGTCCTCGACGAGCAGGATCGTGGTCAGGATGGGGGCATTCATGAAGAGGATCGCAGGCGAAGAGCGGCCCGGGAGGGGACCCCCGCGAGGCCGTGGGGCGGCGTCAGGCGCAACCTATCCTGCACTGCAGGATCATACATTACTATGCGTACTGATGATATGTGATATGGGTCACAAACGTGTTACACCCCCGAACCCCCCTCGACTCCAGACAGGCGCTCTCCGGGAGGCTCCTCGGGCCGGGCGGCGCCTTTCGGGAGGTGGTTCCAGCGCGGGGAGAGCAGCAGCCCCGCCAGGATCAGGGAACAGCCCAGGCTCCAGAAGATCGCATTCCATTTGTCGGCGCCCGGCGCGAGGAACCGGTCGATCCAGCCGGGCATCGAAACCCCGATGATCTGGCCGATGGACCCGCAGCCGTTGATCAGGCCGCTGGCCGTGGAGGCCCCGCGCTTGGTCCCGAAGTCGATCGCGGCGGCGCCGGAGACGAGCGAGTCCGGGATGTAGATGAGGAAGCCGATCAGGAAGAGGCCGGCTCCGAGCGCCAGCGGCGTGTTCGGCGCCAGGTGGAAGGTCATCATGACCGCCCCCACCAGGAACAGCGCCAGGATCGAGACCGGCATCCGGCGGGTGCCGAAGAGCCGGTCGGAGACCAGGCCGCCGACCAGCGTCCCCAGCGGCCCCGCCAGCTCGAACATCGCGCCGATGGCGCCCGAAGCCGCGGTGCCGGTCCCCAGCCGCTCGTTGATGTAGACGGGGGCCCAACCGAGGATGAGGTACCGGGTGGGCTTGATCAGGAAATAGATGGCGGCGAGCCACCAGACCATCCTGTTGCGGAGCACCTCGCCCACCGCGGACGCATCGGAACCCGCCGCCGCGCCGGCCCGGCGGGGCGCCGGCGCCTCGGGCGGGAGGCCGTGGTACGCCTCGATCGAGGGAAGGCCCACGTCCTCCGGGCGGTTCCGCTGCAGGGCCAGAAAGGCCAGCCAGACCGCGAACAGGCCGGCGGCGGGGACGAAGAAGGCGTACCGCCAGCCGAACGACTGGGCGGCCCACCCGGCCAGCACCGATCCGATGAACCCGCCGAAGGCGTAGTTGGTGCACCAGAACCCCATGACCGATCCGCGCTCCCGCTGGGAGAAGAACTCCCCGATGTTCTTCGTCAGCGGCGCCCAGCCGCTGGACTGGAACCAGCCCTGCAGGGCCAGGAGGATGGCCAGCCAGGTGACGGTCGAGGACCAGCCCATGAACAGGGTGACCGTGACCGACCCCAGCATCCCCAGCAGGATGACCCGCCGGGTGCCGAGCCCGTCCCCGAGCGTCCCCCAGACGAACTGGCCGGCCGCGTAGGCCACCGAATTTCCCGTGTCCATCCAGGACATCTGGCCCGTCGTCAAGCCCAGGACCTCCGGCTTCTTCAGCTCGTTCTTGACGACCGGGAACGCCTTGCGGGTGAGGTAGAACCCCGCGTAGGCAAGCCAGGTGATGCCGAAAATGCGGCGCCGCCAGCCCTCGTACCGGGGCGACCGGGGGCGGGCGCGGCTCAGGGAACCCGCCGGAGAGAGCACCCGACCGGCAGCGGCCCGCTGCGCGGCAGCGGCAGCCCGTCGAGATCCACCGGCCCCATGTCGTCCAGCCGGAGGCCGGCGCGCCGTAGCGCCGACGTCGCGGGCAGGCGGATCTCGCGGCCGGCCAGCGCGGACAGGCGCGGATCCACCGCGCGCTCCCCCGCGCCGCGGACAAGCTTCTCGAACGCGGCCAGGTCCAGGCGCGCCCGGTCCTGCACGGCGAACCGCGCCGGCCCGCCGGTGTTCCAGTACACGTTGTTCCGGAACTCGTTGCGGTCCACCGCGAAGGCCGACTTGATCACCGGGATCTCCGCCTTCCCGTCCACCACCATCAGGTTGTTCGCGAACAGGTTGCCCCAGGTGTCGCTGGTGAACCGCAGCGGCGAGGCGATCCGGGTGATGCAGGTGTTGTTGTAGGTCCGGCAGTGGTAGGCCTGCCAGAAGAGGATGGACCCGTAGTCATTGGCGCGCCCGTCGTTGACCGACAGGTTGAACCGGGTCGTGCAGTGGACGCACGGCGCATTCGCGGGGTCGTACGAGCACACCAGGTACCCCGCCCCGTCATTGTCGTGCGAGTAGTTGTACTGCATGACGCAGTCCACCGCCCCGCCGTCCAGGTCGAACCCCCCGCCGTCGGCGTGCCCGCCCGCGGTGTGGTTGTCGTACGACTCGCAGAATTGGATGACGCACCGCTGGGCAAGGAAGAACCACACCCCGACGGGGGTCCGTTTCGTCCTCCCGATTCCCGTGCGCCACACCGTGCAGCGCTCGATCACCCCGTCCCGGCAGTGCGACAGGACGATCCCGTCGGTACCGATGTCGTGGACCCGGCAGTCGCTGACCGTGAGCCCCTCGTGGAACCGCCACGGGTCCGCGCCCGGCGGCCACGGCCCCCCACAGGTGATGCCGGTGCCGGCGTGATAGACCTCGCACCCCGTGACCGTCCACCCGGTGTAGACGGTCCCGGGGACGTCGCCCGCGTGGAAGGCGATGCCCGCCCCTGCAACATCGTGCACGACGCAGTCCTCGACCAGGAGCCCGCTCGAGGGTTCCGACTGGCTGAAGACGATGCCGCCCTGGTCGCCGCTCGGCAGCCCGTACGGATCGCGCGGGGCGGCGCCCGCCACCTCGAGCCGGCAGATCCGCCACCAGGCCACCGGCCCCTCATTGGTGATGACGTGGCGGCCGCCCGCCGCGATCCGGGGCCGCGGCCCCTGGCCGTACGCGCCCACCGTGATCGGCCGGCCCGGCGTGCCGCTGCCGCGCA
>CAYNUZ010000156.1:0-6174 GCA_964400385.1 uncultured bacterium
TCCCGGGCGACCCCCGATCCCCGGCCGGCCGGCCTGCTGATCCTGCACGGCGGCGGGCCCGCGGTCCGGGCAGCCGCGGAGGCTGCGGCGAACGCCACCGCGGATGTGTATTGGAACGCCCCGGATCCCGCCACCTTCGCCGCGGTGCGCGGCGGGCTGGGGCTGGGCGAGGTCGCGGTCACCCCGTGCGCGGGGCCGGTCGCGCTCCGGGAGCCGGCGCATCCGGTCCTCTCGGGTGTGGCCCGCGCCGACCTGGACTTCCGCGGCCCGACCCGGGGCTGGGGCTGGGAGGCGTCCAGCGACCCCGATCCCACGGTCGCCGACCGGGGTTTCTTCCCGATCGTCCCGGCGGGCATGGAAGGCGACCGGCTGACCGGCCCGGACTTCTGCGTCCACGCGGAGGCGTTCGGGGCTGACGACCACGGGGTGGGGCTCTACACGAACGGGGTCGTGGACGCCTCGTTCACGGTGCGGGAAGCGGGGCCGCGCATCCTGGCGGTTCGCGCCTCCGGGACCCCGCTGGCGGGGGTCTTTCCGCTGCTGATCGTCAAGGTGGACGGCGAGGCGGTGGGCCGGGTGAGCGCCTCCTCCACCGCGCTGCAGGACTATCCGGTGGTGGTGGACCTGGCGGCGGGCTGCCATGACCTGTCGCTCGCTTTCGTCAACGACGAGGCGCACGACGGCGAGGACCGCAACCTCCGGCTGGAATCGGTCACCGTGCCCCGGCACGCCGAGCCCGCCCCGGCGCTGGCGCCGGTGGTCGCGCCGCCGGTCCTGGCCATGGCGCAGCGGGGGACCCGGCGCATCGTCGTGGACGGGATCCGGTGGGACACGAATCCCGGCAACCGGCTCCGCGGCGAGCGGTACGCGGCGGCGCTGCTGACGAACCTCGGCGCCGGGTTCATCCCTCCCGCGCCGGAGCCGTCCTGGGTGCCGGCGGCGGGGCTCAAGCAGGACGGCGCGTTCGACAACTTCAGCGCCCACCCGGAGGGGATCGCATTCGGGTCGAACGGCGCCGCCACCGGGCCGTTCACCTGCGCCGCGGCCGGGCGGTATGCGGTGTCCATCCGCGGCTCGGCCTCGATCGCCAAGGGGGAGTGGGGGAAGGCGGAAGTCGCGGTGGACGGGGCCGTCGTCGGGCTGGTCGAGCTGGCCGGCGGGACGACCGAGGTCTACGCGGTCGGCGCTCCCGTCACCCTCGTGAAGGGGGCGCACACCCTGACTGTCCGGTTCACCAACGACGAGTACAACCCGCCGGAGGACCGGAACCTCACGGTGGAAGCCGTCGGATTCAGCCGGGTGGAGTGATGTGAGCTAGAAAGAAAGGTGGCCGGAGAAGTCGGGCGGCGTCCCGGCTTCGACGGCCTTCGTCCATTCCGCGAGCTTGGCGCCGCCCATCTTCCAGAACTTGCCACACGCTTCGAGGTAGTCGAGCACCGCGTCCTGCTGCCCCCGATCGCGGAGCGCCGCGGCCAGGTCCATGCACGGCCCGAACGAGTTGAGCTGGGGTGACCCGGCGTGGTCCGCCGACATCGCGAGGTGGTCCCGCGCGCCCTTGACGTCCTTGTTCTGAAGCGCAATCAATCCCAGCGCGGTGTGCGCGTAATGCTGGGCATTGGCGTAATCCCACCGGCCGACGGGGACGTTCTTCATCCACCGGATCGCATAGTCGGTGGTCTTGTCGAATCGCTGGATCATGAAGGAGGACTGCACCAGGCGGTCCATGAGCAGAAGTTTTCTGTCCTCGTCGGGCGTCAGTGCCAGGGCGCGCTCCAGCTCCTGGAGCGCGGAAGATGCCGCCGCATACTTGGCGCCGGCGTCCTTGGTACGGGCCTGCAACAGGTAGAACCGGCCAAGCTGGGCGTGCAGCTCGGCGCGTTTCGGCTCAGTGGCGATCGCCTGCTTGAACAGCTTTTCCGAGACGGGCTTGTCGTTGAACTGGAGGAACAAGGCGGCATTCGACAGGATGTCCACGTCGGCCTGATGAGCAGCGACATGCGCGAGCCACAGGGCCTTGGCCGATTCATAATCAGCGCTGCTGTCGGTCGGCGGCCAGAGTCCCAGATTTGCGAGCAGTCCGGCATACGGGGAGCCCGGATGGTGGGCAATGACCCAGAGGACATGTTTGGCGTAGAGCGGCTTCGCGGACTCTTCCGAGTAGCGCTTCTGGCCGTAAAAGCTGATGAGTTGTTCCCGAACCGCCGGCTGCTCAGGCGTGGTCGCAAGGGAGGCCTCCCACGCTTCGGCCTCGGTGGCGGAAGCCTGGTATCCCCGAACCAGAGCAGCGGAAACCTCGTTGAGCTCTGCGGTTGTAGGCGCGCCGAGGGCCGGCCGGGCCGCGAGAAGGGCGAGCAGCAATCCGGTCCGCACGCCCGGATTATACCCCCGGTGTCGGGCTGCCCCGGGATGATGCAGGTTCGAAGTTTGCGCCGCCTTGACGTCTCCGCAGCATCGACCCGATAATGGGACTTGTATACTTGCCAAAGCATGACACAAGGGGGTAGGATCGGTGGGTGAGCGCCGCTTCCGTAGCCCCGCCGTTCGTTGAGAACGCCTTGATCTGCGCTGAGATCATCCGTCAGCCGGATGGGACGCTGAACATTACGGGTGTTCGGAATCAATTCCAGTTTGACTCGTTCCCGGCCACGGCCCACTATGTGAATCTTTTCATCCATGCCTATCGGTTCGCTGATATGGATAACCCCTACATCGTGCGGCTGCACTCGCCGTCAGGGAATGTGCGCGAACTTGGGCGGTTCACTCCGCCCGTTTCCCTGAGTCCGGAGGACGTATTTCTTGAGGTCGGGGAAATCGAATTCGAGAAACCGGGCGATTACGAGCTTGTCATCACCGTTGAGGATGAGATTGCGAAACTTGAGGATGAACACGGGAAGATGGGCGACGGGGAGGTGTTCCTTTTCTCTAGGCGTATCCCCGTTAAGCTCAATCCATCTCTGGCAACCTGACCATCCTGCCGCCCGTCAAGCCCGGAAAGTAGTTCGGGAACTTAACACAACTTATGGTAGTTGGATCGTAAAGGGACCCCACGGGTTGATCGTGGGTAAACGTGGATTTTGCTGGGTTTTCCCCGCTGACAAGGAGCGCTACAAGTGCTCTAATATACCCGACGCGTGCGGGGCGGATCGCGACCTCTCGCATGAACAGGAGCGTAGATATGGCTGGATTTGATGGGCGGAAATTCAAAGAGCTGATCCTTTATTTTTCAAAGAAGTGTAAGAGCACCCCTTACTTTGGATCGGTGAAACTAAACAAGCTCTTGTATTTCTCTGATTTTGTTGCATACGGACGCTTGGGAAAGCCGGTGACGGGGGCAACCTATATTCATCTTCCTAAGGGACCGGGACCAAGCCAGATGCTTCCTGTACGCAATGAGATGGAGAAGCATGGAGATCTTCGGATCGAACCTGTTCAGACACCACAGGGAAGTCAGCAGCGGACGATAGCTCAACGGGAACCCGACATGAGCCTGTTCTCTGCTGAGGAAATTGCTATTTGCGATGAGGTGTTCAGGCTCATCGAAGATAAGTCGGCTCTTGAAGCGTCGGACGTTTCACATAAGTGGGCCGGATGGCGACTCACTGCAATGAAAGAGGCGATTCCCTATTACACAATGTTTGTCAGATACCTTGAGCCAATAACATTGGCCGACCAGTTAACAGCAGAAAAGCTTCTTGCCCAGGCTGGAAGATAATTGACGATCAATGACGGACCAATTTTTGACCGTCATATCTCAATCCGCGTTTACGGAGGCTTTTGACGCACTGGCTGGACGGTATCCACGGCTAGATCAATGGAAATTGGCGGTGGATTGGCAACTTTGTAGGGAACCGTTTTGCGGTGAACCAATGTCGAATCGTCAAGGTTTCTACATGATTCGACCTCCTCAAACCGGAGAGATACCTTCCATTTTGGTTGTATATTCGTATGACAAGGAAAAGGAACCTCATTCAATATTTCTCGAAGCCTTAAGTGTAGACGAGGAAGAAGAGTAAGCGATCTACTATGAAAAACCCGGTCCTAACGAGGACCGGGTTTTTTCTTTTTTGGAGGCTTGGTAGCAAGTAGAGCCCTAGCAACGTCTACGACGCTTCGGCCCCCCGACGAGAGCGCGCCAAGCCGCTTCTTCTTTGGCATTGCGTTCTATCTTAGCATTGCGGCGTTTCAGGTCATCAAGCGTATTTGAGTCGCTTACCCGCGATCATGCCCGCCGCGATGCTGGTCCGTTCCGCGTCCGTGATCTTCCGATGGTTCCACCGGAAGGAAAACTCATCACAGTAGCGGTGTAGGTGCTTGGCGCTGACGTGGTGGAAGGAACCATGCAGCCCCCGCTTGAGTAGGGCAAAGTACGATTCGGCGGTGTTGGTCGAAACCTCGCCCCGGACGTATTCCTTGGCCGCGTGGTTGACCGCGTGATGCCCACCCAAGAAGCGGTCATTCAGACTCACCTCGCCGTCGTACTTCTTGGACTCGTAGCTGGTCCGGTAGAGCCTGGAATCGTCAGTCATAATCGTCGAGTCAGGGTGAACGTACTTGAGGATGGTGGCCTTGGCCGTCTTGCCCGAGACCCGCTTCACCGGGAAGGTGATGGCATTGCCGCCCCGCTGGATCAGGGCCAGCACGGGAGTCTTGGCCGCCCACGCCGCCTTGTGGCCGTGGCCCTTGAGCCGGGGGCCGACATAGGTTTCATCCACCTCAACGTCACCCCGCAGGGAGCGGCGGGGAGGCTTCACCTTGAGCGCAAACCGTATCCGGTGCGACATGAACCACGCTGACTTGTAGGTGACGCCCAGCATCCGCGATAGCTGAAGGCTGCTCACGCCCTTCTTGCTGGCACAGATGTAGTGCATGGCCTTGAGCCAGATGGACAGCGGGATGTGGCTGGACTCAAACACCGTCCCCGCCTTCACCGTGAACTGCTTGCGGCAGTCGGTGCAATGGATCACGCCCCGCTCGGCGGCGGCCCCGCCAAGCTTGGCCACCTTCTTAGACTGGCAATGAGGGCAAACGGGACCATTCGGCCACCGCAACTCCTCAAAGAACTTCCGTGCATCCTGCTCTGTCACTCTCTGCATGTCTAGCGTTGTCATGTGTTTATCACCTCTTGCCATCTACACTACGGCAAGTAGGTTGCTTTGTCAAGTATATAAGTCCCCCGATAATCCGGTTCTTGCAGATGTGGCAGGCTCGGCGGTTTGGTCACGGTAGTCACAGGCGCGGCCCGGGGCAGTGCGGGGCGGCGCTGCTCGAGTTCGCCCTGGTGGCGCCGCTCTTCCTCTCACTGGTCTACGGGCTGCGCGGCATCGTGATGCTGTCCCGTGCCCGGTACCAGCTCGCGGTGGTGGCGCATGCGGTCATGCGCGAGGCGGCGGCGGGCGTCACCAGTGAACCGGTGCTCACCGCCCTGGCCAACGGGTACGCCCGGGGGATCGGGCTCTCGCTGACCGATCGAGTCGTGGTCACCGTCGAGTCCGCCGGGATGCCCTCGGCGCCGGCGGCGGCCCTGCCCGGGCCGTTCCAGTCGCTGCTCGCCGGGGCGTCGCCGGGTACGCGCATCCGGGTGACGGGCATGGTTCCGGTCGGCCGGCTGCTGCCCGGCCGCTGGTCGGCCGGATTCCCGGTGACGTACTCGTCCGTCTGCCTCATCGGAAGCTGGAAGTCGCCGGGGAAGATGCTGGCCCGCGCGCTCGTCGTGCCGGGAGCGGAATGATGTCCGCCCGAGTCCTTCTCGCTGTCCTGGCCATGCTCGCCGGCCGGCCTGCGGTTCCCGCGCCGCTCCAACTCGCCTGGCCCGGGGGTGTGACGGAAGTGTGCGCGGGCGAGGTCCGGATCAACCGGGTCCCGGCCCGGTATGCCCTGCTCGACATCCCGGCCGGATCTCCCGGGTGGGTCCGCACCCTGGCGGCCCAGGGATGGCATGCCCGGGCTGACGGTCCCGGCATCCTGGCGGGCCCGGCCGGCGGACTGACCATCCGAACGTTTGAACGGGAAGGCGGACAGCTCATCGTGGCCGCGCCAACGTCGGACGCCGACTGGGCGGTCATGGCGGTGTTCGCCGGCCGGCCGGCCTGGGCCGGGGAGGCCGGTGACGTCCCCGGCCGGGAGCCGCTCGGCCTGCCCCGTCCCGGCAGCGCGCGGCGGGTGCTCCACCTCGAG
>CAYNUZ010000157.1:0-6135 GCA_964400385.1 uncultured bacterium
TTCGGGCAGACGGGGAAGGGGAAGACGTACGCCCTGGCGCTCCAGCTCGCCGCACTGAGCCGATTGCCGAACGTGTCCGTCGTCTGGTTCTCCGTCAAGCGCCAGGACCCCGATTTCCTGCGGGCGCTCGGGATGGAGAACGTCCTCGTTCTGGAGTGCGGCGCCACGGGGAACAATTTCCGCCTGGATCCGTTCTGCCTGGTCGAAGGCGTGGACTTGGCCCGCCAAGTCGAGGCCCTGACTGCCGCGCTGAGGGTCCTGGTCATGGAGGTGCCGACGTTCGCGTTCGTGCGCCCCATCGTCGCCGACCTGCTGCTCGCCAAACGGTCCGGCCGGCCGGTGTCGATGCTGGACCTCTGTGACCGGGTGAAAGCGGCGAAGCCCAGCCCGATGCAGGCGGCGCTCCTGAACCGGCTGGCGCTCATCCTGGAGCGAAGCGACGGGAGCACGTTCCACGCCCCCGGCCCGTTCCCGTTTGCGACGCTCATGCGGACCAACGTGATGTTGCGCATCGGGAGCCTCGGCTACTATTCCCAACTCTTCCTCGTGAACCTCCTGGTCGCCAAGGCGCTGGCCTGGCGGGGAGCACGCGAAGACCGGCGGAGCGCGGATGATGACGGGCACCTCGTGCTGTTCGTGGTGGACGAGGCCTTCCTGTTCGCCGGACCGGACCACATCGACCACGAGGCTCCGTTGCGGCAGCTCTTCCAACTCGGGCGGGAGTGGAAGCTCTGCGGGCTCCTGGCGACCGCCCGGCCTTCGGACCTCGATCCGGTGTTCCTGGAGATGTGCGGACTGCGGATGTGCTCCAACGTGGCCGGTGGTGGAAACCTGTTGGCGATCAAGCACGCGATGGGTCTTGATGACGCCCAGGCCGGTACGCTGGGGGACCTGCCGAAGCAGTGCTTCATCTTTCAGCGGCGAAACGTGCCGGCCTTTCCCGTCCACATCCCAAGTTACCGGGTGGAGAGGTCGGGCTGGTTCGACGTCGAAACGTGGAACGAACGCGTCCTGTCGGCCTATCCGGATGGGAGCGCCATTCTGTACCGCGGAGAGGAAGCCGGCGGCGCTGGATCGGGCTTGGGGGAGGCATCGTCTCGGGACAGTGGAACGCAGCGCGAGGATCGCGATGGCGGGGACTCAGGGCAAGGCGGCGATGTCCTCCGGCCGAAAGAGGCTCATGTGGCATCCCAAGCCTCGGAGGAAGCTGACCTGGAGCGACTGGCAAGGGGCGCTCTCGATCCTGGCTCCGTGGAGTCGGTTAGCTCCGTGAAGGTCGAGCGCGACGCGCTGGCGGAAGCGGACGGGCTCCTCGCCGCCGCTGTAACAGCGCAACCGTACAACGCGACGACGGAAATCTTCAAGTCGTTGCGGGGGCGTCTGAGCCAAGAGGACGCGAACGGAAGCCGGAGGCGGTTGATCGCGAGGGGAGAGTTGACCAGCCACATCATTTCAGCCGGTGGCAAGGGACGCGTCTCCTCGCTCGTCCTGACTCCGGCGGGTCTGCGGAAGTACAGGCTCAAGGCACCCGCTCCGTGTGGGCGAGGCAGCTACGAGCACCAGTGGCTTTGCTACAGGATCGCCGCGGCCATCGGGGCGAGAGGGGGGCACGTCTCCGTCGAGCACGCGATCGTAACCCAAACGGGAGCGGGAAGGCTGGTGGATGTCTGGGAGGCATCAGAGGGGGTGGCGTACCAGATCGCCCTTCACAATCAGAAGCGCAAAGAAGCGGACGCGGCCAGGGACCTGCTGGAGAGCCCGGAGGTGAAGCGGCTGGTCATCGTCGCGAACAACCGCCGCTACCTCGGAGAGCTGGAAGAGGAGCTGCGGACCTGCGAGGCAGCAGGGCGCATGGAATTCCAGCTCGCGGCGTCGGTCCTCACCCGTGGTTGACGTGGCGGGCGTTCCGCCGGCAGCCGTCTCTGTCGGTCTCGGCCCTTCACCGTACATGGGTGTCGCGGAGGTGGCCGCATATTTGCGCATTCCGGTTGAGACGCTCCGAGCGTGGCGCAAGAGGGGGAAGTTCGCGCGAGCGATCAAGCTCGGGAAGCTGCTCCGCTGGCACAGAGAGGACGTCGATGCGTGGATGCGCGACCACCGCGAGCGGATGTCCAACCGGTCAGATGGTCAGGTAGAATACGCGCAGCGGGCTCTCCAGAGGAGTCGCTCATGAGCAAGCTGGAGCATCTGGAGGGCAATTTGTGGAGGCGCCGCGGTCGCAAGGGTTTGACCCACTGGTACCGCAGGCGGGGTTCTTTGAAAACTGGAGAGATGTTAGATGTTCGGAGATCGCTCGGGGCCGAGTACGACCGCGCCAGGGCGGAGGCGAAACGGCTCGACGCGCTGAGTCTGGACGAAGTTCAGGCTGACAAGCCAGATCAGAGGCCAGAGACGTTGGGCGCCTACCTTGGGTGGTACGAGAAACACCTGCGAGACGACCTGAAGTACCGGGGATGGATGACACCGGGCTATAACCTGAGGCCGCTCCTTGCATTTGTAGGGGACCGGACCATCAGGGAGATCGAACGGGGAGACATCGAACGGTTCCTGATGTGGCGCAAGCAGCAGGTCAGGCCGACGACAGTCCGATCGACGTTGCGGGACGTGAAGCGTCTCTTCGAGGTTGCGGTGGAACGGGGGGATCTGGAGAAGAACCCGGCGGCCAAGATTCGGGTGCAAGCCGGGTCGCCACTACCAAAGGACGTGCCCGAGGAGGCCGAGGTAGCAAGGTTGTTGTCCGTCTTGTGCGTGGAGGCCCCTCGTCTTTACCCGCTCGTCATGGTGTTGATCGGTACCGGCTGCCGGCTGGGTGAAGCGTTGACCCTCAATTGGGCCGACGTGGATATGGCCCGCGGGTCCCTCGTACTGCACCGGACCAAGGTCCAAGACGCGCTACGGATGAAGTTGATCGGCGCACTCAAGGATGCACTCTGGGAGGTCTGGACGGCGAAGGGGATGCCGAAGGCGGGGCTGGTGTTCAGCTACGCCAACGGGAAATCCTGGAGCCGGCACGGGGTCTACTCGCAGTTCAAGCGGATCGCCTGCAAGCTTGGGTGGGCATGGCTGTCGCTGAAGACGTTCCGGCGCCTGGCCGCGACGCACGTGGTCGAGGCGACGGGGAACCTCAGGATGGCGCAGATGCTCCTCGGCCACAAGTCGGCCCAGACGACGGAGATGTACCTGGGCCGCGGCGAGCAGGCGCGTCAACGAGCGGTCGAGACGATGGCAGGATTCCTCGAGGGAGTCACACAGAAGGAGTTGGGCGCACGTTTGGGCACACGGGCTTCCCAAGGGGAATCGACGAAGCTAAAATCGTGAAATCACTTGATCTCTTAGGAGCGGGGGTGGTGGAATGGCAGACACGCTAGCCTCAGGAGCTAGTGCTTAACCGCGTGAGAGTTCGAATCTCTCCCTCCGCACCAGCTTGATATTGGACGTCGCCTCGGGGCCCGCCAGGGACAGGATACCCGGCGGGCCTCATTGTTTTCCGGGTGTCCCGATCCGGAACGCGCGGACTCTGGTACGATAACGCGCCATGCCGGACCGGCCCACCTCACTTCGCTTCGCGCTGGCGGTCACCTGCCTCGACGGCCGTGTCCAGCGGCCCGTCGTGGAGTATCTCCGGACCCGGTACGGGTTCGACTACGTGGACCTCATCACCGAGCCCGGCCCGGAAGCGGCCCTGACGGCGCCCGACCGGGGCCCGCTCCGCGAGGCGATCAGAAAGAACGTCAGGTTCTCGCTGGGTGCGCACAAGGGCGAGCTGGTGGCGATCGCCGCGCACGACGATTGCGCGGGAAACAGCGCGGAGGCGCAGACCCGGCGGGCCCAGCTGCAGGCCGCCGCGGACCTGATCCGCGGCTGGGAGCCGGCCACCACGGTGGTGCAGCTCTGGGTGGGAGCGAACGGCACCGTGCGGGAACTCGCCGCCGCGGAGGGCCCGACCGCCTCGCCGGCCCGCTGAAGTTGTCGAGGCGCGGTCCGCTCCGTATGATGGGGGTTCCATGACCCAGCGCCAGCCTGTCTCCAGCAAGGATCCCGTCGCGGTCGCGGGCGCGAAGCCGGCGCTCCCCGCGTGGACGGGGAACCTGCCGCCCGAGATCCGCGATGTGCTCGCCGGGGCGCCGGGCATCCGGATCCCGGCCTCGCGGGCGGAGATCGTGAAGTGGTCGTTCGGGGACGAGGGCGCGGACCGGTTCGAGATCGGGTACGAGACGCCCGGCCGCGGCTGGGTCCACGAGGCAACCGCGGTCCGCTGCCGCAACGGCGTGGCCGTGAACTACCCGGACCCGTACATCCGGCGGCGCGACCCCGAGTCGCTGGTGGTCGGCGACGAGGGGCCCACCGACAAGCCCCGCTACGACGACCGGTTCAAGCGGCCGTTCTGGGAGCTCCGGCGGGACGTGTTCGCCTGGCTGCGCGAGCGCGAGCTGCTGGTCATGCCGTTTTCCGCGGGCGGGCGGGAGCTGGGATATGGCGCGCTGCTCGTGGCGCCGGCGAACGCCGGGTTCTTCGCGGCCGCGCTGGCCGACCTGCAGGGGCTCATCCCGCGGGACGAGGTGCCGGCCGACTTCACGGTGCGTTCCATCATCTATCTCGCGCCGCCCTTCCGGCACACGCACGTGGGCGGCCGCCAGGTCGTGGTGCACCACCGGACGGAGTCGCTCCACGAGATCTTCTCGCTGAACCTGTACCCGGGCCCGAGCGCGAAAAAGGGCATCTACGGGGTCCTGCTGGCCATCGGGGAGCGCGAGGGGTGGGTGACCGTGCACGGGGCGACCGCGCAGTTGATCACGCCGTACGAGAACCGGTTCACGATCACGCATGAGGGCGCGAGCGGCGCGGGCAAGAGCGAGATGCTCCAGAACATCCACCGCGAGCCGGACGGCCGCCTGCTGCTGGGCGAGAACCTGGTCACGGGGGAGCGCAAGTACCTCACGATGACCCAGGCGTGCACCCTGCGCCCCGTGACCGACGACATGGCGCTTGCGCATCCGCAGTACAAGAGCGAGGAGGGCAAGCTGGTGGTCTCGGACGCCGAGCAGGCCTGGTTCGTGCGGGTCAACCACATCACGGAGTACGGCGTGGACCCCCACCTCGAGCGCCAGTGCATCCACCCGCCTGAGCCGCTGATTTTCCTGAACCTCCACGGGGTCCCGGATTCGACCTGCCTCATCTGGGAGCACTCGGAGGACGCACCCGGCAAGCCGTGCCCGAACCCCCGCGTGATCCTGCCGCGGCGGGACGTGCCCGACGTGCTGGACGGCCCGGTCGAGGTGGATCTCCGGACGTTCGGGATCCGCACGCCCGCGTGCACCCAGGCCAACCCGACGTACGGGATCGTCGGGTTGTTCCACCTGCTGCCGCCCGCGCTGGCCTGGCTGTGGCGGCTGGTGTCGCCGCGCGGCCACGACAATCCGAGCATCACCGCGGGGTCGGGCATGGCCAGCGAGGGCGTGGGCTCCTACGGCCCCTTCGCGACGGGCCGGCAGGTGGTGCAGGCCAACCTCCTGCTCAGCCAGATCCAGAACACGCCCCGCACCCGGTACGCGCTGATCCCGAACCAGCACATCGGGGCTTGGCGCACGGGGTTCATGCCCCAGTGGCTGGCGCGCGAATACCTGGCGCGCCGCGGCGAGGCGCGGTTCACGCCCCGGTCGCTGCGCGCCGCGCCGTGCCCCCTGCTCGGCTACTCGCCGGCGTCCATCCAGATCGAGGGTGTCACGATGCCCCGGTGGTTCCTCGAGGTACAGACCCAGCCGGAAGTCGGGGAAGAGGCCTACGCCGAGGGCGCCCGGCAGCTCACGGCGTTCTTCCGCGAGCAGCTCCAGTCCTATGCGAGCGACGCCGACCTGCTGCCGCTGGGCAAGCGGATCATCGGCTGCTTCATGGACGGCGGCACCGCGGCCGACTACGCCGTCATCCTCCCGCTCGGATAATCCGGACCGCCGCCCCGGCCTGACCCGGCGCCGCCGGGGGCGCCCTCCTCAGTACCGGGCGTGCAGGACCCCCTTCCGGTTGAGCGTGATCCGGGCCGGTGGCCCGGCCGCATGCAGGATCAGGCCGGTACGGAAGGGCTCCGCCCGCGCCGCCGCCGGGCCGTCGTCCAGGACCACCAGCCCGGCCCCGGCCTCG
>CAYNUZ010000158.1:0-6131 GCA_964400385.1 uncultured bacterium
GCGTCCCCGCCGGGCCCACCGCCACCGCCAGCCCGCGGACCACGGTCCCGGGCCCCCCGGCCACCCGGCCGAGCGCCGAGAGCGACGCATGCACCAGCAGGACGCTGCCCGGGACGACCCCCAGGGCACGCAGGTCGGCCTGCAGGCGGGCGGCGGTGGCGTCCGGATCGTCCGGCGGGACGGAGAGCTCAGAGGGCAATCCGGCGGCCCTCCCGGGCGCTCCGGTACGCGGCCGCGACCACGCGGGCCGTGGCCAGCCCGTCGTCCGCGGAAACCCGCGGCGGCCTGCCCTCCCGCACGCACGCCAGGAAGTGGCCGATCTCTCCCGCGAACCGTTCCGGCGCCGCCGAGACATCCACCGGGATCCACGCGTCCCCGCCCTTCGTGCGGAAGGCCAGGTCCGGCGCGCCGTCGTTCCAGTAGCTCACCACCCCGGTCCCCTCGGTGCCGTACCACTCCACCCAGTTCCCGGCCACCGGAAGGGAGAACGACAGCGTCAGCTCCCCCCGCACGCCGCCGGGACCGGTGAGGTGGACCAGGCCCAGGTCCTCGACCGGCACCATCTGCACCAGGTTGGCGACCTCCGCGGAGACCGCCGCCACGTCGCCGACCAGGAAGCGGAAGAGGTCGATCCCGTGCGACCCGTTGTCCGCGATGCACCCGCCGCCCGCGAGCGCCGGGTCCACCCGGTGGTTCCCGGCCAGCGTCAGCGCCCCGGCGAAGATGTTCCGGAACAGCAATGGCCGGCCCAGCGTCCCGGCGTCAATGAGCCGCTTCAAGCCCAGGATCGCCGGGTGGAACCGGTGGCAGTACGCCACCTGGAAGGGGACACCCGCCGCCGCCGCCACATCGCGCAGGATCCGGGCGGCTTCCTCGGTCGCCTCCATCGGCTTCTCGCACAGGACGGCCACCTTCGCGGCCAGCAGCGGCCGGCAGGCCGCCAGGTGCGTCCCGGGCGGGGTGCAGACGCTCGCCGCCTCCGGCTTCACGGCGGCCAGCATGGCCTCGACGGTCGGGAACGCCTTCGCGCCGGTCTCGGCGGCGAACGCCTCCGCCGCCTTCGGATTCACGTCGCAGACGCCCGCGATCACCGTGCCCCCGACCTCGCGGTACGCCGCCGCGTGCTCGCGCGCGATCCCCCCGCACCCCACGATCCCGACCCGGAAATCAGCCATACCTTCCTCCCTTGGTGCTCCCTAGTTCACGGAAACCCTGTAACATGCGCAGCCGGTGGCGTTGACCCCCGCGACGCCGACCGTCCACCGCAGCCAGCGGGTGCCGGCGGCGGGATTCCCCGTGATGAACGACGCGGCGGGCGGGGCCGTGGCCGAACTGGCCGTCGAATAGGCCACCCCGGGCGCGGCGCCCGTCGTGGAGCCGCACGAGAGCGCCGCCGTCCCGGCCTCCGGCACGAAGGTGGTCCCCAGCGGGACCGCGTCCGTGATGACGAAGGTGAACGCGCTGCTGCTCGAGTAGTTCGACCAGCAGACGGTGAACCGCACCGTGTCCGTGGAGGCCGCCAGGCTCAGCCGCGGCGATTTGGTGAGCTTGATGTCCACACCCACCACCATCACGGCGGCCAGGCCCGTAATGGACCCGTCCGCGATGTCCCCGGCCACGATCGTGACCGCACCCAGCTTGCTGAACGAGACGTTCAGGAACATCCGCACCCCGTTGTCGCACCCGTTGACGCATCCGGCCCCCAGGCACGTGGCCGCCGGGTCGTTCGAATCCCAGGTGTAGTTGTAGGTGTCCATGGGGGTGTTCTCGATCTTCGCGCCCGGGTCGGTGGAGGTGAACGAGGTCGTCCCGCAGTAGTCGGTCTTGGTCCCCCCCGCCGCGTCCACCACGACGACCGTGATCCACACGCTCTCCCCCAAGTACACCACGGGCGGCACCAGGATGTCGTAGTGCACCCCGACCACGAGGAACGGCGCCGTGTACATGCGCTGCGAGTCGGTGGCGTGCACGTACATCGCGATCAGGTTCCCCTGCGACCCGCCGGCCAGCAGGTTCACCCGGACGTTCCGCTTGGTGTTGTTCGTGATCTGGGTGAACCCGGTGAACGAAATGCACTGGTCCGGGCCGTTGGAGGTGTACGTGGCGCTGAACCCGTCGCCGGTGACGGCCTGGACCGCCATGCCCGCCTTCGGGCAGAAGATGTCCACGGAGAACGGCCACTGCGCCTTGGCCCCCTTGTACCCCTCGGTCTGGAACTGGGAGACCCAGAATTCCTGGCCCGTCTGGTTGCCGTCGGAGGCGTGGACCACGGATCCGCCGAACCAGCCCATGAAATGCTGGCCGCTCAGGACCTGGACCGCCCCGCCGGACAGGTGCACGACCCGCCAGATGCCGAAGTCGGCGTTGGGCGTCTTGAACGCGTACCCCGGGTCGTACGGCGGGCCGTAGGCGTGCGCGTTCGCCGCCGGGCCGCAGCACGTGGTGAGCCCCGGCGCCACGGTGTCGGTCGGGCCGGTGAGCCACGACCCGGAGGTGTCCGCCATCCACGGGGGCACCATGGCAGGCGCAGGGAACGGCGTGCGCGGCATGTAGAAGTCGATCCGGTACGTGGCCGTCGTTGCGCCCACGTTGGTCACCGCCACCTGCCGGTCGTAGTCCGTTTCGTTGCCCGGGAAGACGTAGAAGGTGTACCCGCCGCCGGCCTTGGAGGTCATGGCCCCGGATTCCCGGTTGGGCGAGAGGTGGTTCGTGACGAGCGCCCCGCCCCGGGCCCACTGGTGGACGATGATCCGGGCCTGCGAGGAGACGAGCCGGTAGAACCCCTCCTCGGGGGTCGGGACCGGCGGCTTCATGGCCTGCGACTCGGGATCAATCTCATAGGTCTCCATGTAGTCCCACGACAGCGTCGCCGCGTTCCACTCGAACACGTGCACCACGGTGTCCAGGGCCGGATTGTACGTCCCGTCGTACGCGAGCGAGGTGTTCATGATATTGAGCGCGTCGGAAACGGCCGGGTCGGTGGCGTTGTGGCGCAGGTAGGTGTAGTGCATGAGGCCGGAAAACGAGAGCGAGGTGGACGGGGTGAAGGTATGGCCGTCGTCGAACTGCGTGTCGGCGTACGGGAACATCGTCCACAGCACGGGGGAATTGGAGACCAGCTTGTAGAGGAAGTGGAACGGGTAGGTCGGGCACGTCGGCTGGCCGGAGTTGGGCGCGCACAGGGCGCTCCACCGGCTGTAGAACGTGGGCGCGCGCTCCACCGCGCACCCGGTCGAGCCCGGGCACACCAGCCCGCCCAGGCACGTGCCGATCAGCGTGCCGATGGACGCCGACACGCCGCCGTTCACCGCGAACGGGATGGTGCCGTCGTATTCCAGGGCGCGCAGCTCGAAGTCGCAGGCCTTGTTCATGGGGAAAAAGACCAGGTAGGGGCTGCACCCCCAGCCCGACGCGCCCACGCCGACGTACGACACGTACGTGGTGCGCAGGACGATCGGCGCCACGTGCGTGAAGACCCGGGGCCGGCCGGCGTTGCCGGTCCCGCCCACGATCCCGGTCCGGCCGAACGCCTGCAGGGAGACCTGGTTGACCGCGGTCGTTCCCGCCAGCGCCGTCTGCACCACGTGCGCCTTCCACTTGAGCTCGATGGTCATGCCGGGCGGCAGGTCCAGCGTCCACGTCAGGATGGTCTTCCCGCCGCCGGTCACGGGAAACGGCGACCCGGCCACACAGCCGGAGGGCGTCATCGTCCACCCCGAGCAGGGGTCGTCGAACCCGTACCCGGGCGCCCAGGCGTCCACCTGCGGCGGGACGGTGTCCCAGACCTGGACGTTCCACCAGGTGCGGGTCGCAGACATGTTCTTGATGAAGATGGAATACGTGATTTCGTCGTCGGGGAGCCCGAGCCGGCCCGCGAAGAGCGTGTCGTTGTCCCCGACCTTCCAGAAGAGGTACCGCCGGACGGCGGTCCCGACCGACTGCGTGAAGGTGTTCTTCGCACATCCGGCGCCGTAGTTCACCACCGCCACCGCGTTCACCAGGCCCGGGCCCTCCGGCGCCGCGATGTCGCCCGACCCCGGCTCGAACGCCTCGCCGTTCCCCCAGTCCACGCTCACCGCAAACGTGACCTGCCCGGTCGCGCCTCCCGTGACCGGCAGCGGGCCGGGGATCGTCCAGCGCAGGGTCTGGGGCGGCCCGAGGTTCGGGACCCCCCAGGCCGCGTCCGGCGGCGGCGCCCCGGTTCCCGGGAGGTAGTGGGTGTACGCCGGCAGCGTGTCGAACAGCTCGATCGAGGTGAGCGACGTGCCCGGCCGGCCGTAGAACATGGTGTACGTGATGGTGTCGCCGGGCGCCACGGTGTCGGCAGAGGCGGTCTTGAGGACGTGGACGATGGTCATCGCGCCGCCCGGCAGGTCGTCCCACGGCACCGCGGTCCCGTGGTTGTCCGTCACCGAGCCGCCCCACGTCGTGTTCGAGAGCCCGTGGTACGGAAACCCCAGGTTGAGGCTGACCCCGTCCTGCGGGCACGGCGCGATGTCGACGTAGAGGTCCACGGCCACGGCGGAGGCCAGGCACCCGACGCACAGGGGGTTGCACCCGGCGAGGTTGATCGTGGACCCGTTCCAGGTCCAGGCGGGGTAGGTCCCGGAGTCCTCCGTATACATCCCGGCGTAGGTCATTGGATACAGCGTGGTGGTCGCGTTGCAGGACATCTGCCAGTAGACCGTGGCAACGTCCGAGGCAATGGCCGAGCCGAAGTTGACCACGGTGAGGCCCTTCTCCACCTGGGTCGGGTCGGGGTCCACGCACCCGGCGCAGAACTCGACGACGAACGACCCCGCCCAGACCTTGGCCCAGTTCGGGAAGACCATCGTGCCGGGCGTGACGAGCCCGTTGTCCCACATGTCGTCGTTGTAGACATCCGCGCGGGCCGGGTGCGGGTGGACGGCGGCGAGCAGGGCGGCGAGGAGGATGGACAGGCCCGGAATCCGGCGGGCCACGGTAAATCGGCGGTCCTGGTTCAACGCTTCCCCGCCGCTATTGTAGTCCCGGCGGACTCCCCGGGCTCACCGTTCCGGCAGGGCGAAAAAGGCCCGGTAGGCGCGGTTCAGCGCGGCGGCGCCCGCCCGCCCGTCGCCGGGGGCCGCGGCGGAGAGGTCGTCGAGGAATTCGTAGCAGACCATCCGGTCCCCCTGCGGTCCGTGGGCGGTGAGCAGCGGCGCCTCGCGCTCGAGCTGCTCGCGGACGCCGGGGAACGACCGCCCCCCGAGAGTGGCCGCCGTCCACGGAGCCGGCACGGACTCGTCGTCGCGCACCTCCCGGAACACCTCGACGTCGATCCAGAACGACTTGCCCGCGGCCACGCACGCGTTCCGCGCCGCCGCCAGGTACGGCCGGGCGTCCATGAACGGCGGCCCGGCGGTTGCGGGGCCGGGGTGCGGCGCGAATCCCGCGTGGTACACGCCGATGCCGTCCTGCATCATGAGGATATCCACCGGGCACCGCCGCAGCAGCAGCGTCCACCAGGCGGTGAACGTCGCGGGGTCCATCGCGTTGTACCCGAAGAACGGCGCGATCGCGATCGGCCGGCCGGGGGTCAGCGCCGTGAGGCGGTTCATCACGGGCCGGTAGTACCCGTCGAGCAGCCGGCCAAGCGGGGTCCCGGGGCCGTCGCCGGCGGGCTCCCAGGTGCGCTGGCTGTCCGCCTCCTGCGGCAGGTACCACCCGCCGAACGCGGGCGAGCGGCCGAACCGGCGGCCCAGGTCCTCCGCGATCCGCACGTTGAACCGGGTGAGCGCCGCGTACTCCGCCGCGGTGGCGGAGCCGTCGTATTTCCAGTCGTCCCGGTATCCGAGCCCCAGGAAGACCCGCATCCCGCCGGCGGCCTCGGCCGCCGCGAGGACGTCCCCGTAGAAATCGCCGGCGGGCGCCGGCAGTCCGGCGGCGTTGGGCACGTAGAACGCCTCGCCCGGGTGGCCGTAGGTCGCGTGCTGGAGGATCACCGTGTCCATTCCCAGCGCCTTCATCTCGCCGAGCGTGCGCGCCCAGAACGCCGCGTCCTGCCGCCCGCTCCACCCCGCCAGGAATCCCCCGGCCAGCCGCGCGGGGGCCCGATGGCACCCCGCCGCCGCCGAGCCCTAGCCAGACCGACGGTTCGCCGATCACCGGGC
>CAYNUZ010000159.1:0-6074 GCA_964400385.1 uncultured bacterium
GTTAGACAGTGGGCGGTGACGGTCTCGAACCGCCGACCTCCTGCTTGTAAGGCAGCGCCGAGCAAAACGACGCCCGACGACGGACGCCTACCGCGTCCTGTACGACCGCGCCGGCCGCGCGTGGACCTGGACCGCGCGCGCCCTGATGCCCGACGCGGACCTGCGGTCCATCATCGAGGACGCCCGGGTCGAGATCTTCGTCCTGCGCGCGGGGGGCGCCGACGCGGGGTACGTGGAGCTGGACGGGCGGCAGGCGCCCGACCTCGAGCTTGCGTACCTCGGCGTGTTCCCGGAGTTTCTCGGGAAGGGGCTGGGGCGGTTCCTGCTGGACTGGGCGGTCCGGTACGCGTGGCGCGAGCGGTCACCGGCGCGGCTGTGGGTGCACACCTGCGCGCTGGACCATCCCGCGGCCCTGCCGCTCTACCGCAAGGCGGGATTCGTCCCGTATGCGCAGCGCACCGAGTCGGTGGACCTGATCGAACCCTGAGCGGGGTTGCGAGGGCCCCCCTCACCCCCCCCCGCAGCGGGGGGCGAGGGGGACGAAGGACCCGCTAGTTGACTGAGACCCGGAAGCAGGCGCACCCCGTGGTGTTGATCCCCGCGTAGGGAATCGTCCAGCGCAGCCAGCGCGTCGCGGCCGCGGGGTTGCCCGCCGTGAAGGACGCCGCGGGCGGCGCGGACGGCGTGGTCGCCGTCGCATACGCCACCGCGACGGGAACCCCCTTCGTGTTGCCGCAGTCGAACGGCGCGGTGGACGCCTCCGGGACGAACGTGGTGCCCATGGGCACGCCGTCGGTCAGGACGAAGGTGAACGCCGACGCGCTGGAGTAGTTGCTCCAGCAGATCCGGAACTGCACGGTGTCCCCCGAGGCCTGCACCGAGAACCGGGGCTCCTTGGTGAGCTTGACGTCGGCGCCCACCACCATGATGGCGGTGAGCCCGGCGATGGACCCGTCCGTGGTGTCGGTCGCCACGATGGTCTGGAGCCCCAGCCGGGTCAGGACCACGTTGACGAAGATCCGGACGCCGTCCTCGTCGGGCGGCGCGGTGCACAGCGACGAGGAGGACCAGGTGAAGTTGTAGGTGTCCATCGGCCCCGACTCGAGCTTCGCCCCCGGGTCGGTCGAGGTGAACGAGGTGGTTCCGCAGTAGTCGGTCTTGGTCGTGGCCGAGGCGTCGATCACCACCAGGGTGATCCAGAACGGCTGGCCGGAGAAGACCGCCGCCGGGGCGAGGATCAGGTAGTGGGTCCCGGTCTGGAGGAACGGCGCGGTGTACCCCTTCTCCGCCCACGCACACTGCTCGTACTGGGCGATCACGTTCCCGAACGCCGGGCCGGGCTGGACGTCCACCCGCCAGTTCCGCTTCGTGCCGTAGGCGGGGTTGGTGAAGTCGAGGAAGGCGATGCACTGGTCGGGGCCGGTGCTGGTGAAGACCGCGTTGTACCCGGACTCCGAGACGCACCGCACGGCCATGTTGGTCTTGGGGCAGTACACCTGGATGTCGTGCGTGCTGGAGGTGGGGCACGTCGCCTTGAGGTTGACGGTCGTCTGGTGCAGCCAGTACTGGACGCCCGCGACGTCGCCGTTGGCCGCGTGCTGGATCGAGCCGTCGCCGAAATAGCTGTAGACGCTCATGCCCGCCAGGATCTGGATCGGCCCGCCCGCCACCAGCTCGATCTTGTACATGCTCGTCGTGGTGTACGCGTCGAAGGCGTTGCTGTACTGGTTGTAGATCCGGGGATTGCCGGGGTTGGCCAGCCCGGCCGGCACGACGTGCCCGGCCACGATCGTCCACGTCCCGGCCGTCCCCCGCAGGTTGGGGGGGATCGCCGCGGGCCCGACGGGGTTGGCGGCGGCGTACTTCCAGATGCGGTACGTGGCGTCCGCGGCCCCGGTGTTGCCGATCACCACGCGGACGGTGAGGTCCCCGTTCGTGCCGGCCATGCCCTGGACCAGGCCGTAGAACGTGCCCGTCCCGACCTGGGACACGACGTGGCCGTTCTCCGCGTTGGGGACGAGGGCGGCATAGTCGTTGCCGCAGCCCGAGCAGCAGCAGCCCAGCCCCGTGAACACCTGGAAGGCCTGCCCGACGATGAGCTGGGTGTCGGAGGAGATCGTCCGCCACGGCCCGATGTCCGCGGCCAGCGTCCCGGAATCCACCGCGACCGCCTCCCCGCCCAGGTCGTACGACCGCTTGTAGTCCCAGGTCAGCGTCCCGTAGTTGAACTTGAACACGTGCACGGTCGTCGTCTGCGCCGGGTCCTTCACCCCGTACGGGTCCAGCCCGGTGTTCTGCATCACGAGCGAGTCGCCGTTCCCCGCCGTCTGGTTCGCCGAGGTGAACTTCCAGGCGTAGTGCATGAATCCGGCGTAGCTGAGGGAGGTGGCCGGCGCGTAGGTCAGGCGGTCCTCATTGTCCCCCCCCGGCGAGGCGTAGGTGATGAACTGCCAGAGGACCGGCGAGTTCGCGGTCACCTTGTAGATGTTGTCCATGGGCGAGGCGGCGGGGCAGACACCCTGCCAGGACGGCGGGTCGTACGAGGCCGGGATCCGCTCCACCTTGCACCCGGCGATGCCCCCGCCCGCGATCGCGCCGAGCCCCAGCGTGCACCCCGCGTTGCCCGGGAACCCCCCGAGGCAGTCGCCGATCAGGCAGCCGATGGACTGGCTGACGCCCCCGACCGTCGCCCATCCCGCGCCCTGGTGCTCGATCCCGCGCAGCTCGAACTGGGTCTTCTTGTTGAGCGGGAAGAAGTCGATCGTGAACCCCGGGCAGAGCCCGAACCCCGTGGACCCGGCCGTCCCCACGTAGCTGACGTAGGTCGTGGGCAGGATCACCGTGGCCAGGTGGGTGAAGGAGCGCGGCTGCCCCGAGTGCCCGGTGCCGTTCACCACCCCGCTGTTCCCCAGCGCGAGCAGGCTGGCGCGGTTGACCACGGTGCCCCCCGCCGTCGCCGCCCCGCGGACCTGGCCCTTCCACCGGACGGTGATCGTCGCGCGGGGCGGCAGGTCAAGCCGCCAGGTCATCAGGGTGGCCGCGCCCGCGACGACGCGGCCGGCGGCCGCGGCCGCGCACCCGGTGGGCGTCATCGTCCAGCCGGCGCAGGGATCCTCCAGGCCGCACCCCGTGCACCACGGATCCAGCTCGGCCGGGACCGTATCCCAGAGCGAGACGTTCCACCAGGTCTTGAGGGGCGAGAGGTTCTGGACGAAGAGCTCGTACGTCATCTCGTCCGGCGGCTGGCCCGGCGAGGCGGAGAAGAGCAGGTCGTTGTCCCCCACCTTCCAGAAGAGGAAGCGGTCCACCACGGTGGTCACCGGCGGGTTGACGTGCGAGGTCGGGCTGCACGTCGTCCCGTTGAAGAAGACCTGGGCGCGGTTGTCCAGCCGGGCCCCCTCGGGGGCGGCCACGTTGCCCGAGCCCGGCTCGAAGGCCTCGCCGTTCCCCCAGTCCACCGTCACCGCGTAGGTGAGCTGCGACGTGGGGCCGCCCGTCACCGCCCCGCCGGGAAGGGACCAGCGCAGCCGCATGGGGGGGCCCAGGTCGGGATCCCAGAGCGGGTCGGGCGCGGGCGACGCGCTGCCCGCGACGTAGTGCGTGTAGGGCGGGACCGAGTCCATGATCGTGATGCCCGTCAGCGCCGCCGTGCCCGGCCGTCCCCAGGTGAGGGTGTACGTCACGGTGTCGCCGGGGGCGGCGGTGTCCGGGCCCGTCTTCATCGCGTACGCGATCTCGTCGGTCACGTCCGTGAGGTCGTCCCACGGCGCAAAGCACCCGTTGTCGTCGCCGATGGGCCCGCCGTCGGCGGTGTTCGTCAGGCCGTGGAAGGGCAGCCCCAGCTTGACGGTGGCCAGGTCCGCGGGGCACGGCGCCACGTCCGCGAAGATGTCGAGGGTGATCACGGCGCCGCAGCAGTCGATGCCCGCGGTGCAGGGCGCGCAGTCGTCGGCGCAGGTCGTGTAGTCGGGCGTGGCGCCCCCCCAGGTCCAGGCCGGATAGCTCCCGGAATCCTCCGCGAAGTTCCCCGCGAACGTCAGCGAAAGCAGGCCCGAGTTCGCGGCGTTGCAGGTGATCTGGGCCTGGACGCGGGCCAGGTCCCCCGGGCCGGCGGAGCCGAAGTTGACGAGCGTGAGGCCCTGGAGGACCTCCGAGGTGAAGAAGGGATCGTCGTCGAGCTGGAGGTCGAAGGAGGCCACCAGCACCTTCGTCCAGTTGGGGAAGATCGTCTGCCCGACCGCGGTGCCGTTCTCCCACGCGTCGAGCACGCAGCCCGAGGCGCGGGCCGGGAGCGGCCGCCCAAGGAACGACACGACGGCCAACGCCATCGCCACCCCCCCGAGCGCGACGCGAGGCCTCCGCGGCATCGCACGGGCAGCAACGGGAGGCGTCACGATCCCCTGTATAATGACGCCCGTCAGGAATCCGCCCAATGAACCCGACAGCCGAACGCATGCACGATCCTGCTCTCCTCCCCCCGCGGCCCCGCCGCGAAAAACCCTTCCGCCCCGGGGCGATCCTGAGCGGCCATTTCACGATGGACGACCGGTACCACGTCTACCGCAGCCGGGGGACGACCTCGTGGCTGCTGTTCTGCACGGTCCGGGGCACCGGGTTCTTCCGCAGCGAGGGCGGCGACGTCGCCTACGCCGGGCCGGGCGAGCTCCACGTCTACGAGCCCGGGGTCCCCCAGGAGTACGGGACCTACCCGGGCCACGGCTGGAACTTCCACTGGGTGCGGTTCACCGCGCGCCCCGCCTGGGCGGTATGGCTGCGGTGGCCCCGGCTGCGCCCCGGCTGGGGGTTGCGCCGCCTCCGGACGGACTCCGGGGCGCTGCGGCGGCAGTTCGGGGCGGAGTTCGACCGGCTGCATCGCGACCTGCGGCTGGAGGCCGCGTCCCGCACCGAACTGGCCATGAACACGCTCGAGCGCATCCTGATCCTGGCGACCGAGCGGCTCCGCGCCGACGCGCGGCAGGCGATGGACCACCGGGTCCTGCGGGCGCTGGAGGCGATCGCCGCCCGCCCGGAGGCCCGCTTCCGGGTGGCCGACCTGGCGCGGGAGGCGCACCTCTCGCCGTCCCGGTTCGCGCACCTGTTCCGCCGGGAGACCGGCCACGCGGTCATCAATGCGGTGCTGCAGACCCGGATGCGCGAGGCGGCGCGGCTGCTGGCGCTCACCCGCCTGCCGGTGTCGGAGATCGCCTTCACCGTGGGGTTCAGCTCCCCCTTCTATTTCTCACGGACCTTCAGCCGCCACCACCGCATGAGCCCGCGGGCGTTCCGCCAGCGGCACGGGGGCGGGGCGGATTCCGGCTAGGGCCGGCGGCGGGGGCGGGGGATGGGCCGGTCCCCGGTCAGCAGGTCGATCGTCTCGCGCCAGCTGCGGCCCCGGCGGCGGACCAGCCGTCCCAGCTCACGGAACACCGGCCGGGCGCCGTCGAACCAGGTGGCCTGCCACCACCGGCCCGTCGCCGTTTCCTGCCAGCTCAGGTAGCCGCCGCGCAGGACCTGCCGGGGCGCCGTGATCGCGCCGGTCGAACTCAGGCGCCCGCGCCGCGGGCCGAAATAGCCCGGAAGGTAGAAGTCCGAGACCGTGACCCCGTCCACGTCGTACGCGCACGCGGGCGCCTCGCACGGGTCGCACACCTCCACGAGGAACCGGGCCGGCCCGCCGCCCGGCCGGGGCGAGGGTCCGGCCGCAAGCCGGTTGCCGAGCGGGTCCACCAGCATCTCGCACGCCTCGTGCGACGCGGTGAGCGACCAGTCGCGCGAGGCCTGGACCAGGGCGTACGGGTTCCCCTTGCGGTCGAGGTGGACGCCCGCCGCGCCGGGCACGTCCAGCCGGGCCCGGATGATCACCGGCCAGTACCCCGCCGGCACGTCGGCGACCCGCGGGAAGGCGTGCACCGCCGCGGTGATCCCCCACGCCGGCCCCAGGTCGCGCACCGCCTGCTTCTGGATCGCCGCGCCCACGCGGGCCACCCGGGCGGGCGTGAATTCGGGGACCTCGGAGACGAGCGCGAGCTGGCGCAGGACCGGGGCCGGCCGCGCCGCCCGCCGGGTCACCCCTC
>CAYNUZ010000160.1:0-5992 GCA_964400385.1 uncultured bacterium
CGATGGCCAGGGCCACGTACCGGCACGCCGGGGGCGAGGCGGTCCGCCACCTCATGGAGGTCGCGGCCGGGCTGGACTCGCAGGTGGTCGGCGAGGGGCAGATCGCGGGCCAGGTGCGCGAGGCGCACGCGACCGCGCTGGCGGCCGGCACGACGGGCAGCGTGCTCAACGGGGTGTTCAACCGGGCGACGGCGGCGGCGAAGCGGGTGCGCACGGAGACGGAGATCGGCCGGCTCCCGGGATCGGTGGCGTCCGTCGCGGTGGACCTCGCGGGGCGGATCTTCGGCGAGCTGGCCGGCAAGACGGTCCTGCTGCTGGGCACCGGCGAGACCGCGGTGCTGGTGGCCGAGCAGCTCGTGGACGCGGGCGCGCCCCGGCTGCTGGTGGCGGGCGAGCGGCACCTGGACCGGGCCGAGGCGCTGGCGAAGCAGTACGGCGGCGAGGCAATGCCGCTGGCCACCGCCCGGGCGCGGCTGGAGGAGGCGGACGTGACGATCGTGGCCACGGCGTCCTCCACGTTCGTCGTGGAGGCCGCCCACGTGGAGGAGGCGCTGCGGCGGCGCAAGTCGCGGCCGATGTTCCTGGTGGACCTTTCGGTGCCGCGCAACATTGACCCGGCCATCGCGGCGCTCGGCAACGCCTACCTGTACAACCTTGACGACCTCAAGGCCGCCGCTGACGAGAACCTGAAGCGCCGGGAGGACTGGGTCGCGCCCGGCCGCGCCATCGTGGCGGAGGCGGTCGCCCAGACGCAGGCCTGGCTGGACTCGCTGGAGGTGGTGCCCACGCTGGTGGCGCTGCAGGCCTACGGTGAGGCGGTTCGGCGCGAGGTGATGGACCGGGCGGGCCGGCGGGTGCGCGAGCTGCCGCCGGAGACGCGCGAGGAGGTGGAGTACCTGACCCGCGCGGTGGTGAGCAAGCTCCTGCACCGGCCGCTCAGCGAGCTCAAGGCGATGGCCGGCAACGGCGCCGCCCCGCTCGCCGAGTTCGTCCGCAAACTCTTCAAGCTGGAATAGCCCCTTCTTTCATCCCTGTAGGGAGAGTATCCGCGGGACGGGAGGCGTCCGGGCGGAACGCTCACGTCCTGGGTGGCAAGCACGCTCGCTCAGGGCCGGCCTCGGTTTGTATCCGTCCGCCGTCCCGACGGGCGCCGCGCAACCCCGCCCGCTGCGATGCTGCCGCCCCGGGCGCGGAGATCAGTTTTGAAGGATTCGCGCCCGGGGCTCCACATCTCCGCGGGCGGCGGCGCCCTGGGACGGCGGATCGGCCGGCCATGTCCGCCCGACACCTCCCGTCCCGCGGAGAAGGCGCTCAAGCTTCGCCACACCCCCGACCCGCCCGGCGCGCCTTGGTTGCCTCTGCGCAGGAGCGGGCGGGCTAGAATGTGTCGGTGAAGCTCAAACTGGGAACACGGGGGAGCGCGCTGGCGCTGGCGCAGGTGGCGATGACGCGGGCGGCGCTGGCGCAGGTGGCGCCGGGCCTGGAGGTGGAGACCGTCGTGATCAAGACGACGGGGGACCGGCAGTCGGAGACGGGCGCGCCGGAAGCCGGTAAGGGCGTGTTTGTGAAGGAGATCGAGGAGGCGCTGTTGGCGCGCACCGTGGATGTGGCGGTGCACAGCATGAAGGACCTGCCGACGGAGCTGGCGCCCGGGCTCGCGCTGGTGGCCATGCTGCCGCGGGCTGACGTGCGGGATGTGTTCTGTTCGCGCGAGGGCCGGATTCTGGACGAGCTGCCGGAGGGCGCGACGGTCGCCACCGGCAGCCCGCGCCGCGAGGCCCAGCTCAAGCGCCTCTACTCCCAGGTCCGTTTCGTCGGGATCCGCGGCAATGTGGACACCCGGTTGCGCAAGATCCGCGAGGGCGAGGCCGACGGAGTGGTGCTGGCCCGCGCCGGGCTGGTCCGGCTGGGGCTGGAGGCCGCGATCACCGAGATCATCCCGGTACCGGTGTGCCTCCCGGCGCCCGGGCAGGGCGCGGTGGGGCTGGAGGCGCGCGCGGACGACGACAAGACCCGCCTCCTGCTTGAGAGGGTGGGCCACCGGGACACGATGCTGGCGGTGCGGGCCGAGCGCCAGATGCTCCTCAAGCTGGGCGGCGGGTGCCGTACCCCCATCGCCGCGTACGGCCAGATCACCGACGGGTCGCTGCACCTGCTCGGGTTCGTGGGGTCCGCGGAAACCGCCATCTTCGTCCAGGGCGCGGTCACCGCGCCGGCGGACGCCCCGGAGGCGGCGGGTGACCGGTTGGCGGAGGAGCTGCTGGGCAAGGGCGCCAGGGAATTGCTCGCCGCATGAAGAGGAAGCGTCAACCCGGCAAGGTCTGGCTGGTCGGCGCCGGCCCGGGCGATCCGGGGCTGATTACGGTTCGCGGTAAGGAAGTCCTCGCTCGAGGTGAAGTCATCCTCTACGACCACCTGGTTCACCCCTCGCTGATCCCTCCTCCGTCTCGAAGGCGGTTAATCCCGGTGGGCAAGAGGGGAGGACGGGGATTTCCCCAGAAATCGATCGACCGGCTGATGGTGAAGTACGCACACCTGGGAAAGCAGGTCGTCCGTTTGAAGGGGGGGGACCCCTTCGTTCTGGGCCGCGGGGGGGAAGAAGTCTTGATGTTACGGAAGGCCGGGATCGATTGTGAAGTCATTCCGGGTCTCAGCTCGGCGACGTCGGTTCCGACTCTCGCCGGAATCCCGCTGACGCATCGCGGCATGTCATCGTCCTTCACCGTCGTGACGGGTCATCTGGCTGAGAACAGCGCAGATGATGAGCCCAATTGGGATCTGCTGGCCCGGGGAACAGACACGCTGGTGATCCTCATGGGTGTCGCCACCTTCCAGAGGATCGCTGAGCGGCTGATCAGGGCGGGCAAATCGGGATCGACGCCTGTCGCCGTGATCCGTTGGGGATCCTGGCCGACGGAACAGCGCTGGTTCGGGACCCTCGCTGACAGTGCGGCCGGCCGCCTGCCGGTGAAGACACCTTCGATCATCGTGGTGGGGAACGTCGTGGCGCTGGCGACGAGAAGCGCCCTGCGGGCCAAACTTCCGTTGGCGGGAGTCCGTGTTGCGGTGACAAGGGAACGAGAGTACCCGGATCCGCTGATGGCGGCACTTGAGGCCGCGGGTGCGTACATTTCCGAAACTCCCGTTATCCGGAGCCGTGACCAATATTGGTGGTTGTCGGAGCAGGCCAGGGAGAGGAAGTACGGCCACCTCCGGTCGACGGTTCCACGGTACGACTGGATCGTGTTTACCAGCGCCCGGGCCGTATCGGCTCTCGATGAGTTGGGCGCCATGCTCGACATCCCGCGTCGGGATTTTCTGCAGGCCCGCCTTGCGGCCATCGGCCCGGCGACTGCCGGCGATGTGGAATCCTACTTTTCGAAACCGGATGTCGTTTCCAAGGACGCGCGGCAGGAGGGTGTGGTCAAGGCGGTTGGTGCTGTGGATGGAAAGCGCATCCTGTTTCCGTGTGCGGTCGGGGCGCGCAAGACGCTGCCCGAAACCTTGCGACAAAAGGGCGCCACCGTCGATGTGCTTCCGCTCTATGACATGAAGCCGGAGCAGGGCGGGATCCGGCGGCTCAGGGATCTGGTCAGTGCGGACGGCGTTGACGTCGTGACGTTCACATCCGGCTCGACGGTCCGGAATGCGCTCACGGCTGTCGGTCCATCTGGACGCCGCAAGCTCCGAAAGCGGACTCTGCTCGCGGCGTCCATCGGCCCGGTCACCAGCGCGGAGCTGAGAAAGAGTGGGATACGACCCTCAATCCAGGCTGTCAGGCCGTCGATGGAGGGCCTCGCTGCCGCGATCGTGCGCTATTATCGAAAGCACCCCCATGCACGCCCATAATTCCTTCCCGCTCGTCCGGATGCGGCGCCTGCGCCGCACCGGGCCGATCCGCAGGCTGGTGCGCGAGACCGCGCTGTCCGCCGACGACCTGGTGATGCCGTACTTCGTGATGCCGGGCCGGGGGAAGGCCCGGCCGGTGAAGTCCATGCCGGGGGTGGCGCGGCTGACCGTGGACCGGCTGGTGGCCGAGGCGCAGGAGCTGGTGCGGCTGGGCGTGCCGGGGCTGATCCTGTTCGGGCTGCCGTCGCACAAGGATGCGGCCGGGTCCGAAGCCTGGGACAACGACGGCGCGGTCCAGCGCGCGGTCCGGGAAATCCGGAGGAAGAAGCTCGACCTCGCGGTCTTCACCGACGTCTGCCTGTGCGAGTACACCAGCCACGGACACTGCGGGGTGCTGCATGGACACGAGGTGGACAACGACCCCACGCTCGACGTCCTGGCCCGGGTCGCGGTCTCGCACGCCCGCGCCGGGGCGGACTTCGTCGCGCCGTCGGACATGATGGACGGCCGGGTGGGCGCGATCCGGCGGGCGCTGGACGACGCGGGGTACGCGGGTACGGGGATCCTCGCGTACGCCGCGAAATACGCCTCCGCCTTCTACGGCCCGTTCCGGGACGCCGCGGGGTCGGCGCCGGTGTTCGGGGACCGGCGTGGCTACCAGATGGATCCCGCCAATGCCGACGAGGCGATGCGCGAGATCGCGCTCGATGTCGAGGAGGGCGCGGACATCGTAATGGTCAAGCCGGCCCTGGCGTACCTGGACGTGATCCGCCGCGCCCGGGACCGGTTCAGCGTACCGATCGCCGCGTACAACGTGAGCGGAGAGTACGCCATGGTCAAGGCTGCGGCGGCCAACGGGTGGATTGACGGGGACCGGACGATGCTCGAGATCCTGACCGGCATCAAGCGCGCCGGCGCCGGGTTCATCCTGACGTACCACGCCAAGGAGGCCGCCCGATTGCTCGCACGCGGCTGACGCGCCGGGCCACGCGCCCGGGGCGGCCGCCGGTCACGGTGCGGCTCGTGGACGCGATCCAGCGGCACCGCGATGAGTACTGCCTCGCCATCTGGGCCGCGGGGTTCGGGATCGCGCTCTGGCGGGAGGCCCCGGCCGCCAACCTCGCCCGATTGGACCCGATGGGACCGGCCCTCGGCGCCTGGGCGCTGGTGCTGGCGGGTGTCCTCCTGCGGATCTGGGCCGCCGCCAACCTGGAGAAGAACCGGTTCACCCGGCCGGTCGGGCCGTACCTCCTGATGCGCCATCCGCTCTACGCCGGCACGCTCCTCATCTCGCTCGGGTGGTTCCTCTCGCTGGGCATGCCGTTGACGGGGCTGGCGCTGTGGCTGGCGATGCTCGGCGGCATCTTCCTGCCGGTGCTGCGCAAGGAGGAGCGAGAACTGGCCGCGCGGTTCCCCGCGGCCTACGGGAAGTTCCTGCGCGAGGTGCCCGCCCTCCGGCCGCGGCTGGGATCACTGGGGGCCGCACTGCGGTCGAGCGCGTTCACGGCCGAGCGGGCCGGCCGGAACTTCGGGCTGCGCGCACTCTGGTTCCTCCTCATCGTGCCCGTGCTCTCCGAGGCGCTGGCGTGGGCCCTGGGACGGTGAACCGCATACTGCCACTTCTTGTTTTGGTCGCCCTGGCCGGATGCTCCGGCGCCCGGGTCTACCCGAACGGCATCAACCACCTGTACCTGTGCTCGGTGCGGGTGGCGCGCGCCCACGGGTACACGGTGCGCGAGCAGGACTTCAAGCCGGAGAAGGGGACGCTCATCGCCGCGCGCAGCACGCCGGATCCCAAGGAGACCGTGGTCAAGCGCGGGTTCTTCCGCCGCACGAAAGAGGTCATCTGGAACGCCTGGGAGCACAGCAAGTTCGAGTTCTGGGACGACGACGATGCGGCGCGCGTGCGGACCGACGAGCGCATCGTCATCACCTTCCGGCAGGGCGCGACGGGGTTCTGGGGGTGGATGACCCACCATCCGAAGACCCAGACCGTGGTGACCGTGAGCGCGGACGTCACCGAATATGGCCGCGATGACTGGGTCATCCGGCGGGACGATAAGCCGGCCGCCGTGCGCGATGCGGTGTACCAGTCCATCACGGAGTGCGTGGGGGCGCCGTCGCCGACGGTCTACACGGCGCG
>CAYNUZ010000161.1:0-5944 GCA_964400385.1 uncultured bacterium
CGCGAGCGCCTTGGGCGTCCCGAGGTCGTCGTCCATGGCCGCGTCGAACGTGGCCAGGTGCCGCGCGGCCGACTGCTCGAGCGGCACCGGTCCCGCCGCGGGGGCGCCGTCCGGACCCGCGGGCAGCTCGAGCTGCCGGACGAGCGAGGCCAGCGTCTCCCGCGCCTGCCGCTCCGCGTCGTCGGACCACTCGAACGGGGTGCGGTAGTGGGTCTGCCCCATCAGCAGCCGCAGGGCCGGCGGCTCCAGCCGGTCCACGACCGTCCGCAGCGGCAGGGTATTGCCGACCGACTTCGACATCTTCTCCTGGTTCAGCGTCACCCAGCCCGGGTGCGACCAGATCCGGGCGAACGGCTTCCCCGTCGCGCCCTCGCTCTGGGCGATCTCGTTCTCGTGGTGCGGGAAGATGAGGTCGTTGCCGCCCCCGTGCAGGTCGAAGGACTCGCCCAGGTACTTCATGGACATGGCCGAGCACTCGATGTGCCAGCCCGGGCGGCCGCGGCCCCACGGGCTGTCCCACGCCGGTTCGCCCGGCTTTTCGCCCTTCCAGAGCGCGAAATCCAGCGGGTCCTCCACGTGCGCCTCGGGCTGGACCCGGGAGCCCGCCACCAGCTTGTCCAGCGTGTTGCGGGAGAGCTTCCCGTATCCAGGGAACTTCCGGACCCGGTAGTACACGTCGCCCCCCGCGGCATAGGCCAGCCCGTTCGCCATGAGCCGCCTGATGACCTCGATGATCTCCGGGATGACCTGCGTGGCGTACGGCTCGACGTCCGGCGGCAGGAGGTTCAACCGGCCGAACAGCTCCCGGCGGATCGCGTCGTACTTGGCCACGATGGCGGCCGGCTCGATCCCCTCGTCGCGCGCCTTCGTGATGATCTTGTCCTCGACGTCGGTCACGTTGCGCACGTGCAGCACCCGCATGCCGCGGAACTTCATCCACCGGCGCATCGTGTCGAACACCACCGCGGTGCGGGCGTGCCCGATGTGCGGCTCGCCGGAGGGCGTCATGCCGCACTCGTACATGCGGAAGACGCCGTCCGGGTCCGCCGGGCGGGCTTCGTCCAGGGTGTGGGTGAGGGTGTTATAGAGGCGGAGCATCGGCTGAATGACTGTTATTGTCGCCGTTCGCGCCGCGGGATGGCAAGATGCGCGGCGGCACCCGCCGGAAACCGGGTCAAGCCGCGCCTTTCACCTGACGGACGAACTCCCCGATCACCGCCTCGAGCCGGGCCGCATCGGCGCCCGGCTTGAGCTCGGCGTCGGCGATCGCCAGCGGCGCCCCGATGACCACCAGCGGGGCGCCCCGGCCCGGCATCCCGGCGGCCTGTGCGATGGACAGCCCACCCACGGCCTGGAGGGGCAGCGACACGGCCGCCCGCACCGCGCCCAGGTCGTCCAGCGGCGAAAGGCCCGGCGTGTGGTGCCGCTCGTCGTACCCGGTGTGGACGATGATCGCGTCCACGCCCCAGGCCTCCAGCCGCCGGGCGATCGCGGGCTTGTCGGGATGCAGCATCACGTCCGCCATCACCAGCCCGCCGTACTCCCGGCCGGCGCGCACCGCCTCCCGCACGGTGCGCTCGTGCGCCACCGCCATCACCACGACGAACGCCGCGCCCGCCTTGAACATCATCTCGGCCTCGAGGTACCCCGCGTCCATCGTCTTGAGGTCCGCCACCACCGGGTGGTCCGGGAACCGCTCCCGCAGCGCCCGGACCGCGTGGAGCCCCTCGGCGAGGATGAGCGGGGTGCCCGCCTCCAGCCAGTCCACCCCGGCCCGCACGGCGATGGCCGCCGTGGCCAGCGCCTCGTCCAGGTTCGTGAGGTCGAGCGAGACCTGCACACGCGGCCGGCCGTCGAGCAGGCCCCGGGCGCGCCAGCCCGCCGCGCTCATGTCGCGCGCTCCGCGGCGGCGAAGTGGGCCGCCATCTTCCCGCGGAGGAACTCCGCGCTGGCCTTGAGGTTGGCGGTCCCCTCCTCCACCGTCGGCCCCTCGCCGTCCTCGATCGAGATCCACCCGCCGAACCCCGCGCCCGCCAGCGTCCCGAAGATCCGGTCGTAGTCGTTGCACCCGCGGCCGACCACGCCGTGCTTGAGGATCCGGGCGTACCCGTGGACCGGGTCGGCCGCCTGCCGCCGCAGGTCCTCCACCGTGCCCCCCTCCAGGTACCGGTCCGAGGCGTGCACGGTGGCGACGCGCGGGAGGACCTCGGCCAGCAGGTCGTACGGATCGTCGCCGGCGACGACCGCGTTGGACGGGTCGTACTGCACGCGCAGCTCCGGGATCGCCGCGAGGATCGCCCGGAACCGGGCGCGGGACTGCGCCCACTCCGGGTACTCCCAGAGCCCGTCCTTGTAGTGGTTCTCGAGGACCAGGGTCACGCCGTGCCGCGCCGCCACCGGCAGGAGCAGCCCGATCGCGTCCACGATTCCGTCCAGCGCCCGGTCCGGATCCAGGCCGGGCCGGGCCTGGCCGGAGAGGACCCGGCAGAACGTCCCCCCGAGGTCCGCCGTGGCCGCGATGACGTCCGCCGCGTGCTCGATCTCCGCCGTCCTCCCCGCCTCGTCCGGCACCGTGAAGTCCGGCGAGTGGCACATCATCGGCACGGCCAGTCCGCGCGCCTCCGCCTCCCGCCGGACGGCGCCCGTGACGTCGGGCGACAGTCCGTCCAGGAAGCGGGGGTACATCTCGACCCCGTCCACGCCGAGCCCAGCGGCGATGTCCAGCCATGCGGCCAGCGGCATCCGCCGGTCCACGAGGTCGGCGAAGAATCCCTTGGGGAAGGCCGCGAGCCGCGGGGCGGCCCCGGCCGCCAGCCGCGCGACGAGCGCCAGGTTCGGCTTGAGGAAGTCGTACCGCCCGAACTCCGCGGGCGCCGCCCAGGCCAGCTCGCTGCATTCGATGGGCCGGGGCTCCCCCGCCACCAGGGTGGCCGCATAGAAATGGATCGCGAGCTGCTTGTCGCCGCGGTCCACCTCGATCCGTTCGAGGAGCGCGCCCGCGGCCACGGTGCAGCCCAGCTCCTCGGTGATCTCCCGCTCGAGGCACTGCGCGAGCGTCTCGCCGGGCTCCCGCTTCCCGCCCGGGAACTCCCACAGCCCGCCGGAGGAGTCCTCCGGCATCCTCCGGCAGATCAGGAACCGGCCGCCGCGCCGGATCACCGCCGCGGCCACATCGACCCTATTCCCGCCCACGCTTCCTTCCGTTCCCTCTCCCCGGTTTCCGGGGAGAGGGGAGGGTGAGGGGTTCCGTCCGCGGGGTGAGGTGGGCAAACCGGCACCCGCCCCGGACCGGGCACACCGGGCACCGCGGCCTCCGCGGCGGGCAGACCGTGGCGCCGAGGTCCATCAGCGCCTGGTTGAAGTCCCCAGGCCGGTCCGCGGGCACGAGCGTCCCGGCGAGCCTCCAGAGCACGGCATCCGGCGGCAGCCGCCGGCCGTGGAAGACCCGGGCCAGGACCCGGCGGATGTTGGTGTCCAGCGCCGGCGCAGGCCGGTTGAACGCGATGGACGCCACGGCCCCGGCGGTGTACCGCCCGATGCCCGGGAGCGTGTCGAGGACCTCCGGGTCGCGCGGCAGCCGGCCGCCGTACTTGGCCACCGTCTCCCGGGCCAGGGCGTGCAGCCGCAGCGGCCGCGCGTTGTATCCGAGCGGATACCAGATCTTCCGCACCTCCCGCGGCGAGGAGCGCGACAGCGTGCGCAGGTCCGGATATTTCCGGAGGAACTGGCGGTACTTGGGGATTACCCGGTCCACCTGGGTCTGTTGGAGCATGATTTCCGAGACGAGGATGCGGTAGGGGTCCCGGGTCTTCCGCCAGGGCAGGTCGCGCTTGTGCCGGTCGTACCACCGCAGCACCCGGCGGGCGAAGGCCCCGGGCGCCGGCGGCCTCACCATATCTCGTACTGGAGCGCGTCCTTGGGATACCCCTTCTCGGTCATCGCGGCCTGGACCGCCTTCATCATGTCGTCGCCCCCGCACGCGTACGCCTTCGCCCCCTCGAGGAAGGGCAGGTGCTTGCGGATCTTGTCCTGCACGTACCCGGTCTCGCCGGACCAGGACTTCGGCCGGCTGATCGTCGGGATGTACGTGAAGGCATGCTGTGCCGCCAGCGCCTTCCACTCATCGTCGTACAGGATCTCCGTTTCGTACCGGATCCCGAGGAAGAGCCAGAGCTTCCGGGTCTGGGCCTCCCCCCGCTTGTACAGGTCGTGGATCATGCTGCGCAGCGGCGCGATCCCCGTCCCGGTGGCGATGAAGATGAGGTGCTGCGGGCACGGTTCCTTGAGGACAAAGGCGCCGAACGGCGCGCGGGCCGCGAACCGGCCCCCCTCCTTGAGCTGCTTGAAGAAGTACTCGGAGGCGACGCCGCCCTCCTCGTACTTGATGACCAGCTCCAGCGGGTCGCACTCGTGCGGGGGCGAGGCGATGGAATAGGCCCGCTTGTGCGGCGTGCCGTCGGCCTTGACCAGGTCGGCCATCAGGAACTGCCCGGCCTTGAAGGCCACGGGCTTCCCGCCCTCGAGCTTGAGGAAGTAGCGCCGCACGGTGGGCGACACCTCGAGAATCCGCTGCGCGACGGCCTGGTAGGCTTCCGGCATGGGGGGTATTGTACGATACGCATCGTCCCCCGCAGTCTGATGGGGATCATCTCGACTTCGTGAGGAGGAATCATGGCACAGCAGGGCGCGTTGACGGTCGGGCTCATCGGCACGGGCGGCATCATGGACTGGCACATCGGCAACCTGCTCAAGGTGCCGAACGTCACGATCGGCGCGCTGGCGGACCCGGCGGCGGCCAACCTCGAGAAGACGAAGCAGCGCCGGCCGGAACTCGCGCACGCCTCGACCTATGCGGACCACCGGGACCTGCTCGCGAACTCCCGCGTGGACGCGGTCGTGATCGGCTCGCGCCACGTGGACCACGGGCCGCAGGTGCTGGACGCGCTGGCGGCGGGCTGCCACGTGCTGGTGGAGAAGCCCTTCGTCGGCTCGGTCGCGCAGGCCAACAAGGCCATCGCGCTCGCGAAGAAGATGAAGAAGACCCTCATGATCTCCTACCAGCGGCACTTCGACCCCAAGTTCCGGCTCCTCCGGAAGATCGTCCAGGACGGCCGGATCGGCCGGGTCCAGACGATCTCCTCCTCGCTCGGCCAGTTCTGGCTGGAGGGCACGAAGGGCTCGTGGCGGCAGGACCCCAAGCTGTCCCTGGGCGGCCAGCTCAACGACTCCGGCAGCCACATCCAGGACATCGCGCTCTGGATCACGGGCCTCAAGCCGGTGGAGGTCTTCGCGCACCTGGACCATCGCGGCTCGCGGGTGGACATCAACTCCGCGGTCTCGATCCGCCTGGAACAGGACGTCATGTGGACGATCAGCGTGTCGGGCAACACGCCCGGCTTCTGGGAATACCTGCTGATCGGCGGCGACCAGGGCGCCATCTTCTACCAGAACGGCGACGTCTGGCTGACTGAGGGCTCGGTGCGCTCGAAGCTCGAGAGCTTCGGCCAGTACCACGACCAGGACGCGGGGTTCATCAAGGCCGTCCGCGGCGAGACCCCCAACGAGGTTCCCGGCGAGTTCGGCCTGCTCGTGACGGCCCTCACCCAGGCCGCCTTCAAGTCCGCCGCGGCCCACCGCCCCATCCGCATCCGCGTCTAACCTCCACCCGATTCCGCGACCGGAATTGACCGGCGCGAACCGAGGCGGGGTGGGTGTCCGCAGACACGCTCGCCGGCCCCACCGTGTCCGGCGTCGCTGTGTGTCGGCCTGGGCCTCCCCCGGGGCGCGGACGCCCCGGGGACCATGGCCGGCCCTTCTCCGTCGCTCGCGTCCGCCCCGGAGGCCGCCCTCACTGGAGCGCCGCGGGCGCGCGAGATCTGTTCTTAAGGATGCGCGCCCGCGGCTGACCAGCTCGGGCGGCCGGCGGACGCGGCGACTCCGAAGC
>CAYNUZ010000162.1:0-5918 GCA_964400385.1 uncultured bacterium
TGGGGCCGGCGAGCGTGTCTGCGGACACCCACCCCGCCTCGGTTCGCGCCGGTCAGTTCCGGTGCTGTGAGGGCTAGAGGAGGTGCAGGGCGTCGAGGGCGAGGTAGCCGGCGCCGACGTCGGTGAGGTTGGCGGACCGCAGGTGGGCGCGGAAGGCGTCGAGCGTGAGCTCCACCACCTCCACCTGCTCGCGCACGTCGCCCACGGGGTCGGCCACGCGGCGGCACCCGGTGGCCACGAAGGAGTGGCGGCGGTTCGTGGAGTAGGCGCTCACCGGGTTCGCGGCCAGGAAGCGCAGGTCCCCCGCCGCATACCCCGTCTCTTCCAGCAGCTCGCGCCGCGCGGCGGCCTCGGGCGTCTCGCCCGGCTCGATCCCCCCCGCGGGCAGGTCGTCCACCACCTGCTGCGGGCCGGGCCGGTACTGGCGGGCGATCAGGAAGCGGTCCGCGTCGGTCCGCGCGACGATGCACACCACGTCCCGCGCGTCCCGGATCTCGAAGTCGGTGGTGCGGCCGTCCGGGCGCCGCACGTGGCGGCGGACCACCTTGAGGTGCCCGTCGTGCACCAGCTCGTCGCGCAGCGTCGTCCAGGGCTGCACGGCGGGCTCCGCGTCAGGCCGGCACGAACGCCGTGTCGGCGAGCGCCACGCCCTCGTCCCCCAGCAGCGCGCGCAGCTGGGTGACGAGCTCGCGGGTCGGCTTCACCTTCATGGCCTGGCTGGCCTCGAGGACCGCCTCGCCGTGGTGCAGCGTGGACAGGTGGAGGTACACGGAGGCGTCCCCCGGGGAAAGCGCGACCACCTGCTGCACCGATTTCAGCATCGCCTCGTCGGAGCCGACGGTGTTCAGCCGCAGGTGCACCGCCCGGGTCAGCCGCACCTGCGCCTCCTCGAGCGGCATGAAATCCTTGACCATCAGCGTGGGGGGCTTGTCCTCGCCGCGCTGCAGGACGCCCGTGACCATCAGGATGGCCCCGTTGGTGAGGTGGCGGCCGGACTTCTTGAGCGCCTCCTGCCAGGCCAGGGCCTCGACCGACCCCTCCAGGTCCTCGATGAGGAAGCGGGCGAAGGGGTCCTTCTTCTTGGTCAGGCCCTGCTTGACGCGCGAGACCACGCCCGCCACCTTGATCGGCAGCGCCCCCACCAGCGCCGCGAGCTTCTCGGGCTTGAGGCTCTGGGTGGAGAACTGCCGGATCTCGTCCTCGTATTCCGCGAGCGGGTGGCCCGAGACGTAGCAGCCGAGCAGCTCCTTCTCCGCCGCGAGCCGGTTGGTCTCGAGCGACGCCTCCGCGGCGTGGAGCGGGGGCGGCGGGCCCTCCTGCTCCTCGACCGCCGCCTCGCCGAACAGCGAGGCCTGCCCGGACGCGCGGTCGGCCAGCCGCCGGGCCGCCCGGTCCAGCGCGTCGTTGACCCCCGCGAGCAGGCCGTCGCGCGAGGCGCCGAACGCGTCGAACGCGCCGCACCGGATCAGGCTCTCGAGCACCTTGCGGTTGATCGCCGCGGCGCCGGCCCGGTTGATGAAATCCTGCAGCGACTTGAAGGGGCCGCCCTCCTCCCGCGCCTTCACCACGAGCTGCGAGGCCGCGTCGCCCACGTTCTTCACCGCGGTCAGGCCGAACCGCACCGCCTGCCGGGGCACGGCCGCGTGGCCGTTCCCGTTCGCGGCCGGGTCGGGGCCGTCCGGCCGGGCCTCCACCGAGAACGCCGGCTGGCTGTGGTTCACGTCCGGCGGCAGCACCGCCAGCTTGAGCTTGCGGCATTCGGCCACGTACTCGGCCGTCTTGTCGTGGTTGCCCATTTCCGAGGTCAGCAGCGCCGCCATGAACTCCACCGGGTGGTGCATCTTGAGGTAGCCGGTCCAGTAGGCCAGGAGGGCGTACGCGGCGCTGTGCGACCGGTTGAACCCGTACCCCGCAAACTTCTCCAGGAAGTCGAAGATCTTCTCCGCCTCCGGCCGCGGGATCTTGTTCGCGATGGCACCCTCGATGAAGGTCTTCTTCTCGCGCGCCATGATCTCGGCCTTCTTCTTCCCCATGGACCGGCGGAAGTCGTCGGCCTTGGCCATGGTGTACCCGGCCAGCTTGTGGACGATCTGGATGACCTGCTCCTGGTACACCACGATGCCGTAGGTGGCCTTGAGGATCGGCTCGAGCTCCGGCACGTCGTACTTGAACGCCTCGCCCCGCCGCCGGTGGATATAGGGGTCGATCTGCTCCATCGGGCCGGGCCGGTACAGGGCGTTGAGCGCGATCAGGTCCTCCAGGTGGTCCGGCTTGAGCTTCCGCAGCGCGTCGCGCATGCCCGACGACTCGAACTGGAAGATCCCGTCGGTCTTGCCCTCGGCGAACATCGCGTACGTGGCCGCGTCGTCCAGCGGGATCGCCGCGTAGTCCACCTCCACCCCGCGGGTGCGGCGCACCAGCTGGCGGGTCTCGTCCAGCACGGTGAGGGTCTTGAGCCCGAGCAGGTCGATCTTCAGCAGCCCGAGCTGCTTGATGCCGTCCATGTCGTACTGGGTGACGTGGACGCCCTCCTCGAGCCGGAGCAGGGGCGCCCAGTCGCGCAGCCCGCCGGACTCCCCGGAGACCGGGGGCGGCGCGATGACCACCCCCGCGGCGTGCTTGGAGGCGTGCCGGGCCACGCTCTCGAGCGCCCGGGCCACGTCCAGGATCTTCCCGTACTGGTCGTTGGCGGCCACGGCGGCCTTGACCTCCTCGGTCTTGAGCCCTTCCGCCAGGCTGCTGTTCGGCCCGCCCGGGATCATCTTGGCGAGTTTGTCCATCTCGGTGTACGGCAGCCCCATGACGCGCCCCACGTCGCGCACCACGGCGCGGGCGTTCATCCGGGCGAACGTCACGATCTGTGCGACGTTCTCCGCGCCGTATTTCTGCTTGACGTATTCCACGACCTCCTCCCGGCGGTTGTCCGGGAAGTCGATGTCGATATCGGGCGGCTCCTTGCGGCCGGAGTTGAGGAAGCGCTCGAAGATGAGGTCGTACTTGAGCGGGTCGAGGTCGGTGATGCCGAGCACGTACGCCACGAGGCTCCCGGCGGCCGACCCGCGCCCGGGCCCCACGAGGATCCCGCGCGCCTTCGCCGTCCCGACGATGTCGCCCACGATCAGGAAGTACGTCGCGAACCCCATGTCCCGGATGACCCGCAGCTCGTGGTCCAGCCGCTCCATCGCCTCGCCCCGGGCGCCCCCGAACCGGGTCTTGAGGCCCTCCATGCACAGGTGCCGCAGGTAGTCGTCCGCGGTCGCGAACCCCGCGGGAATGGGATACGGCGGGAAGTTCAGCTTGCCGCCGTCGTCCGCGAAGACCAGCTCCAGCCCGCACCGCTCGGCGATCTCCCAGCTCCGGCTGACCGCGTCGGGCAGTTCCTGGAACACCCGGGCCATCTCCTCGGGCGACTTCACGTAGAACTCCTCGGCGGCGAAGCGCATGTGCTGGGGGTCCGACAGGTTCTTGCCGGTCTGGATGCACAGCAGCGCCTCGTGCGGGAAGGCGTCCACCTTCTCGAGGTAGTGCGCGTCGTTGGTGGCGACGGTCCGGAGGTCCAGGGCCCGGGCCAGTTCCACCAGCCCCCGGTTGACCTCCTTCTGCTCCGGCAGCCCGTGGTCCATCAGCTCCACGAAGTACCGGTCGGCCCCGAACAGCTCCTTGAACCAGCCGGCCGCCTTCCGCGCCTCGTCCACCTTGCCCTTGAGCAGGAGCTGGGGCACCTCGGCCGCCAGGCACCCCGACAGGACGATCAGCCCCTCGTGGTGCTTCGCCAGCAGCTCCCGGTCCACCCGCGGCCGGTAGAAGAACCCCTCCTCGTGTCCCAGGCTCGAGAGGGTCGTGAGGTTGCGCATCCCCTTCGCGTCGTGCACCAGCAGGGTCAGGTGGTGCGCGTTGTCCCCCAGCTTGCCGGTCTTCTCGAACCGGGAGCCGGTGGCGACGTACGCCTCCATGCCGAGCACCGCCTTGACCCCCCGCGACCGCGCCTCGCGGTAGAACTCGATCGCGCCGCACATGTTCCCGTGGTCCGTGAGCGCCACGGCGCTCATGCCCAGCGCCTGGATCTGGGTCACCAGCGACTTCACCCGCGGATCGGGGTGCTTGACGTGGTGGTCCTGCAGCTTGATCCGGTTGGCGCCGTCCAGCAGCGAGTACTCGCTGTGGACGTGGAGGTGCGCGAACCGGATCGGTGAGGTCATGCCGTCACTCGGAGTGTTCCGAGGTGCCGTTGCCGCCGAAATACAGGCGCAGGGACACCGCGGCGAACGGGCCGGAGTACTCGAAGGACGCGGCGGAACCGTCGCCGTTCAGGAGGTCGTCCGTCGTCCCGCCGGGGACCTGCTCGGCCCGGATCGAGCTGAAGGTCACGAACCGGTACCCGAGCCCGAGGGACGCCGCCACCGCCTTGGAGAAGGCGTATTCGGACTCGACCTCCAGCAGCCCGCCGAAGGCGGAATCGTGGAGCGCGGCGTGGCCGGCGGAGTAGTTCGCCCGCAGCGTGGCGCCGGAGAGCTGGTAGGTGCCCGCCGCGGCTTCCACCGCGAAGAGGACGTCGGAGTGCTCGAGCGGAATGAGCCACCGCAGCCGCCCGAGGATCCCCAAGGCGGGGATCGTCCAGGTTTCCACGTCGCCGTTCGGCCATTCCACGCGGTACTTCTTGTTCACCTGCTCCACCGTCGCGCCCGCCTGGAAGGCGTCCGAGACGTTGTACAGCAGGCCGCCGCCCGCCACCGGGGGATAGCTCGCGTGGTTGTCGAGCGCGTACGGCGCGTAGATCGCCTCGATGTCCCCCGTCCCGACGGACGCGATGCCGCCCCCCAGGTCGAGGCTGAAGGACCCCATCGTGGGCGCGGCCTGGACCGTGGCGGCGACGAGCAGGAGCAGGGCGGTCGGAAGCGTGTGGCGCGGCATGGGCGGCCTCCTTGCAGCCGGGCGGCTGGCCCGGTTGTGCGCGATCATCGTACCCGCGCCCCGCCCCGCGATCAAGCCGCCCCCGCACGCGTTCGAATAGAATAGGAGGCCCAGATGGAACTGCTGCTTCCCGCCCTCCTGCTCGGCGCCGTGCAGGGCCTCACCGAATTCCTCCCGGTCAGCTCGACGGCGCACCTGGTCATCATTCCGCAACTCGCCGGGTGGAATCACCCGCTGCTCAACAGCCAGGCCTTCGACGTGGCCCTCCACATCGGGACCCTCCTGGCGCTGCTCTGGGTCTACGGCGATGCCTGGATCAACCTGCTGCTCGACCTGCGCAGCCCGGAGGCGTCCCGGCGGCGGCTGGGCGTCGGCCTCCTGCTCGCGACGCTGCCCGCCCTGGTCGCGGGCGCGCTGCTGGAACACACGGTGGCCCGGCACCTGCGCGGCCCGCTCTCCGTCGCCGCCTGGATGGTGCTGGGCGGGCTGGCCCTGGCCTTCGCCAATGCCCGGCCGCAGGGGACCCGCACGGGCAGCGCGCTCTCCTGGCGCGAGGCGCTCCTGATCGGGTGCGCGCAGGCGGTGGCCATCCTGCCCGGGTTCTCCCGCTCGGGCGCGACCATCACGGCCGGGCTGCTCCTCGGGATGGGCCGCGCCGAGGCGACCCGCTACTCGTTCCTGTCCCCCGCCCCGGGGATCGCGGCGGCCTGCGTCTGGGAGGTCCGGACCCTGGTCGGCCTCGCCCCCTCCGAGCTGGGGCCGATGGCCGCGGGGATCGTCGTCTCCGGCCTGACCGGGGCGCTGGCGATCCGCTGGCTCATCGGGGCCGTCTCCCGCATGAGTTTCAGGCCCTTTGTGTGGTACCGGCTGGCCCTGGGCGCCGGGATCGCGGTTTGGGCCCTCGCGCGGTAGCCTTGTACCGATGGGCCGAATCATGATCCGCCGGGGAGTGCTGCTGGCCGCGCTCGGATGCGCCGCGCTGGCCATGGGAAATCCGCCCCCGCCGC
>CAYNUZ010000163.1:0-5917 GCA_964400385.1 uncultured bacterium
CGCGCCTGTGCCACTTCCGTCCGGCACCCCGCGGAACGAACCACACTGGACGCGCAGGCGCGAGAGGCGGGGTGCGGTGTCCGCAGACGTTGTGTCGGCCGCTTCGGAGTCGCCGCGTCCGCCGGCCGCCCGAGCTGGTCAGCCGCGGGCGCGCACCGCCGGATCGGATGAATCGCGCCCGCGGCGCTCCAGTGAGGGCGGCCTCCGGGGCGGACGCGAGCGACGGAGAAGGGCCGGCCATGGTCCCCGGGGCGTCCGCGCCCCGGGGGAGGCCCAGGCCGACACACAGCGACGCCGGACACGGTGGGGCCGGCGAGCGTGTCTGCGGACACCCACCCCGCCTCGGCTCGCGCCGGTCAGTTCTTGCTCTTGCTTTTCCGCGGGGTCAGGCGATGGCGAGGCCCGTGCTCCAGAAGGCGAGGACCTGGTTGGCCAGGTCGTCCCAGTTCATGCGGGAAGTGTCGAGGACCAGGGACGGGAGGAGGGAGAGCTTCAGGGCCTCGTGGCGGCGGCGCTGGGAGAGCGCGATGGCCTCCGCGACCGCCTCGGGCGTCTTGTAGGTGGTGAGCATCGAGCTCACCCACGACTCGTTGCGCCGGTCCGCCCGGTAGAGCCCGCGCACCTGGGCGTGCGAGTCGGGGTACGTCAGCAGGACCGTCCTGCACCCCAGCCGGCCCACCGCCTGGTCGAACCCGCGGTACAGCTCCCAGTCCGGGAGGAGCGCGTAATACGAGGGGTGGAAGCGCTCCAGGATGAACCCGTACTCCGGTCCGTACGCCTTGCGGCCGGTCTTGAGGTCCGTGAGCACGGCCGCCAGCCGCCGGCAGAGCTCCGTGTCGAGCCGGCCGGGCTCGTGCAGCTCCGTCATGAACTCCCCGTACGTCTCCTCCTCGGGGAAGATCCGCCCGTGCCCGAGCTGGGCGGCCAGCCCCGCGTTGCGCTTCAGGGCGTCAAGGAGCTGCGACTTCCCCGCTCCCGTCACCCCCTCGATGATCAGTCCTGGCATGAGCGAGTCGTTAACGCTCGAATTCGCGGAGCGACTCGAGAAAGACCTCGCGGTCCGCGAAGTCCCGGAAGATCGTCATCGCGCCCGCGTCCATGAGCTCGATCACCCGCGGGCCGTGCGCGACGCCCAGGAAGCCGATCTCCAGGCGCGAGGCCGCATCCACGTCCCACGGGGCGTCGCCGATATAGACCACCCGGCGGTACCGGTCGGTGCCGGATGCCGCGCGCGCCTTCTCCACCGCGGCGGTGATGATGTCCGCCCGGTCCATCGCGTCGTCGGCGGAGCCGAGGGGCACGTCGTCCTGCCACACTCCGGCGCTGGTGAGCTTGAACCGGGCGGAGTCCGCCCAGTTCCCCGTGGCGATCGCGACGTCCCAGGGACCTGCGGCGCGCACCGCGTCGAAGATCCCGACCGCCCCGGCGATCGGGTCGAACCGCTTCCCGCCGATGGTGAACTCCCGGTCGAACAGCGCCATCAACCGCGCCTTCAGCTTCTCGACCTCCTCCGGCAGCGGCTCCCGATGGTGCCGCCGGTGGAACAACTCGTGGGTCACGCCGCTGTCCGTCGCGTGCTTGAACCCGCCCCAGGAGGCCACGTCGTCCCGCACGCCCGTCACCCCCCACTCCTCCTCCACGGCGCGCAGGTAGCACTTGTCGTTGCCCGCGGGCTGGAACTGGATAAGTGTGCCGTCAATGTCGAAAACGGCGAGGTGGCGGGGCATGCTCGATTCTCTCACGGCGGGAACGGGACGGGCGGGGCGGCGCTACCCCCGTTCCTTGAAGATCGCGTCGATCGCCAGCGCGGTGCAGAGCACCAGGAGCTTCCGGTCCGGCTGTCCTGTCGCCGCGCCCTCGATCGTCACGACGTAGTTGTCGGCCGAGGTGAACAGCTCCTTGCCGAGCCCCGCCCATTTCTTGGTGATCGTCCCGATGGCCGCGCCGGCGGGGTCCGCCACGGTGAAGTTCCACCCCTTCCAGTCCCCCTTCACCTGCCCGATCTCCGCGCCGTCGGGCCCCAGCAGCTGGAAGTAGCGCTTGAAGGAAAATCCGCTCCGCTTGAGCGACCCGAGGAGGCGGCCGGCCCCATCTTCCACCGTCGCGCTGGCTCCGAAGAGGACGAATCCTTTCCGCAGCACCGCGCGGGTCAGGCCGTGGCCGTCCGTCCCGTCGCAGACCCGGATCGCCGTCGGGAGGAGCAGCTTGTTGACCATGAGCTTGGCCGCCTTGACCCAGCCCGGCGGCTCCTCCAGGCAGATCCCGACCTGGGTCCCGGTGGCCGGGTCGAAGAGGTCGTAGACGTCGGAAAACTTCAGCCAGCCGATCCGCTCCCGGACGAGGAAGGTGTTGATGTGCAGCATGTCCGCTCCTTGGGGCCCGGGGCCCCGGCCCATCGTACCCCGGCCGCGCCCGTGGGTTACACTTGGCGGCATGCGGGCGGCAGGGATCCTCGCGGCGGGGCTGATCACGGCCCGGGCCATGGCGATGCCGGTGTCCACCACGCCCTTCGACCGGGAGGTCATCGTCCACGGGACCGGCGAGGACGACACCGCCTGGCGGTCCGCGCCCCAGCCGATCCGGCCCGGCGGCCTCTACCAGCTCACCTTCCGGGCCCGCGCGGTGGACGGCGGGGGCGGGGGCACGGCCACCAGCGGCCCGCTCTTCTGCAACCGGGACCTCGGCGACCCCGGGCCGGCGTGGCGGGAGTATGCGTCGGTGTTCGTGGCGCCCGATGACCTGCAGCTGGCGGACGCGCTCATCAAGTTCGGCCAGTGGTACCGGAAGGGGACGCTCGCCTTTTCCGATGTCGCCGTGGAGCCGTGCCAGCCGGTGTATGCGCACGCCGGCGGATTCGAGCTCGGCGACGGCGAGCGCGTCAGCGGCTCCCTCTATGAATACCGCGGTCCCGGCGGCGGCCCCAACGGGAACCACGCGCGCGTGCTGGCCTCCCACCACTGCCCGTTCAATTCCAACCGCTGGACGTTCCGCGCCGGGGCCGCCGTGGTCTACCGGCACGCGGCAGGCGGACGCCGCCTGAAGTCCGCCTCGCTCACCGTGGGCGTGACCTACCACATCTCCGGCACCCTCCTCGTCGAGGCCTCGGCCGACGGCCGGACGTGGCGCCCGCTCGGCGAGCTGGCCCGGGTGGAGTCCGGGACCTTCCCGGTTCCGGCGGCGCTGGCGGGAGGCGGAGCGCTCTTCGTCCGGCTCGCCGCCCGGCCCGCGCCCGCCGACCGGCCGCCGGAATTCCAGGTCGCCGCGTACGCCTTCCATGCGGTGCTCGCCGGACCGCCGGCGCATCTCGAGGGACGGACGCACGTGGTCGCGGTCAGCGGTGCGGACCCCGGGGTCGTGATCGAGGACCTGGGCGACGGCCTCCCGGGCGGCGACAATGCGGTGCGCCTGCGACCCGGCCGGGGCGGTCATGCCGGGCTTCCCCGCACCGTGGACGTGCGCGTCTTCCGGGACGGCCACGCGCTCGCCACCGCCCCGGCCGCTCCGTTCGCTCGGACGGAGCGGTCGCAACGCTTCCCGTATCCCGTCGCCGGGCCCGGGGAGTACCGGGTCGAGGTCGGGCTCGGCCCGGCCTCCGCCCTGCGCTTCCGGTTCCAGGTTCCGGCCCTGTATGACGACGGGTTCGGTGAAACCCTTCCGGCGTCGAGCGACGCCGCCGGCCTCTGGTGGTGCACCGCCGGCTGGAAGGTCAGCGACGGTCGCGCCCTGCCCGCCGCATCCGGGCCCGCGATACGGATCTCGGCCGCCCGGGGCGAGGCCGAGGCCGCCCAGCTCGTGGTCCACCCGGCGCGGGACCTCCGGAAGTTCCGGGCCGAGGCGGCGGCCCTCGCCGGGCCGGGTGGGGCGACGATTCCCGCCGGCGCCGTGGACCTGCTCCAGGTCCGGTACGTCCCCGTGGCGGAAGCGAGCGACGAAACAGGCGGCCCGGGCCGGTGGCCGGATCCGCTCCCGCCGCTCACGGGATCCCTAACGCTCAAGGCCGGCCGGAACCAGCCCATCTGGGTCCGGGTGAGAGTTCCGCGTGGCACGCCGGCCGGCACGTACACCGGGGAGATCCGGCTCTCGGCCGCTGGCTGGCATGCCGTCGCCCCGGTTTCAATCGAGGTCTATAACTTCGACCTGCCGCAGCGCATGACCCTCGATACCTCGTTCGGGTTCGACGCGCGGCTGGCCTTCCAATACCACGGCGTGACTGGCGAACCGGAGGAGCGCAAGCTGCTGGACCTGTACTATGCGAACCTGGCCGCCCACCACGTGGCGCCGTTCGCGTACGACGACGCGCCGCTGGACTCGTTCACCACCACCTGGACGCACACGGCCGACGGGTCGGGCCCGGTCCCCGTCATCGACTGGGCGGCGTGGGACCGCGAGATGGCGCGGCTGATCGAGACCTACCACTTCGGGCCGTTCACGTTTCCCGTGCCGGGGATGGGCGGGACCGGCGCGGACGAGCCCGGCGAACTGGCGGGGTTCCGGGACGGCACGACGCAGTACACCGCGGCCTTCAGCCGGTGGTGCGCGCTGGCGGAGGCCCACCTCGAGGAGAAGGGCTGGCTGGACCGCGCCTTCGTCTACTGGACCGACGAGCCCAACGAGGCGGCGTTCCCGGGCGTGCGGCGCGGCATGGACAAGCTGCGCCTGTACATGCCGAAGGTCGCCCGGCTGCTGACCAAGGAGCCGCGGCCGGAGATCAACGGCGGGCCGAACCTGTGGTGCCCTATCCTCGACGCCTGGGAGCCGGGCCGGGTGGCCGAGCGGCGGGCCCTGGGCGAGCGGTTCTGGTGGTACATCTGTACTGGCCCCAAGGCGCCGTTCGTGGGCGAGTTCATTGACCGGCCGTCACCGGACCTGCGCGTGTGGTGCTGGCAGACCTGGGACCAGGCGGTCACCGGGATCCTGATCTGGGCGACCGACTACTGGACGACGCCCGCGGCCTACCCGGAATCCGGCCCGCCGCAGAATCCGTACGAGGACCCCATGTCCTGGGTGCGCGAGGCGCCGCCCGGCACGCGCGAGGGGTGGGGCAACGGCGACGGCCGGATGTTCTATCCGCCGCTCGCGGCGGCCGACGGAAGACCGAAGGGTCCGGTGATGGCAGGGCCGGTGGACTCCATCCGCTGGGAGCACCTGCGGGACGGGATCGAGGACTACGAGTACCTGGCGATCCTGAAGCGGCTGCTGGCGACGAAGGCCGCGTCGCTCTCCCCGGCCGATCGCGCGGTGTACGCCGCCCTGCTAACGGTGCCGAAGGAGATCTCGGGGAGCCTGACCGAATGGACGAAGAACGATACGCCGATCCTCGCGCGGCGCGACGCCGTCGCCCGCGCGATCGAGCAGCTCACCGCGCGCTAGTTACTTCGTCTTGTCCACGGCCCACGTGCCCGGGCCCCGGGTGGCGATGAGCAGGAAGACGAACGCATAGAGCACCGCCAGCTCGCCGTGGTTCACCCCCGGCAGCAGCCGGTCGCCCAACTGCCCCTTCCAGTGGAACTGGATGTAGGCCACGGCCATCTCGCCGCTGCACAGGAACGCCGTGGGCCGGGTCAGGAACCCCGCCATGATGAAAAGCCCGCCGACCAGCTCCATCCAGCCCCCGAGCCAGATCTGGGTTCCGAATGCGGGCGGCTCTCCCCCGAACCAGCCCAGGACTTTCTGCATCCCGTGGAAACTGAACAGGAACCCGCTCACGATGCGCAGGAGCGCGTACGCTTCGGCCTGGTACTTCTCGAGCGATTTCAGCAAGGCACACCTCCCCCCGACCCGGACTTGCCCATCTCAACCCGTGCGACCGGCCCCCGGTTCCCGGTCACGCGCAGGACGCGGCCCGCCCCAGCAGCAGCGACCGCTCGGCCGCGTTCCGCGTGAGCGCCGCGGCCTGCTCGAACGCCGCGCGCGCCTC
>CAYNUZ010000164.1:0-5796 GCA_964400385.1 uncultured bacterium
AAGAACCTCGGCCGCCTGGCGCGGGCCGTGGAGGCGCTGCAGGCGCGCGGCCTCCCCCACCGGCTGGTCATCACCAGTGCGACCGCGCATCCGCCCGCATGGATCGACGGCGTCCTCGACCTCGGGTACGTGGCGCCCGGTGACCTCGCGGCGCTGTACGCGCTGGCGGAGGTCCTCGCCTACCCGTCACTCTACGAGGGCTTCGGCCTCCCGCCGCTGGAGGCCATGGAACACGGGTTACCCGTGGTCGCCGCGCGGGCGGGCTCCATTCCGGAGGTCTGCGGCGACGCGGCCCTGCTCGTGGACCCGCTGGACCAGGCCGGTCTCGCCGCCGCGCTGGAGCGCGTGCTGACGGACGCCGGCGTGCGCGAGGACCTGCGCCGCCGGGGCATCATGCGCGCCGCCGGCTTCTCGTGGGCGAAGACGGCGGCCGACACGCTGGCCGTGTATCGGGACGCGACGGCTGTGGGACAATAGCCGCCATGGGCACGGCGACGCGGCAGGTACGGGCGGGAACGGCGGTGATCGGGGGCGGCGCCCCCATCCCGGTCCAGAGCATGTGCGCCACGCACACCCAGAACATCGACGCCACGGTCGCCCAGGCGCGCGCCATGGCGGCCGCCGGGGCCGGGCTGGTCCGGATCGCGGTGGACAGCGAGAAGGACGCCGAGGCGCTTGCCGAGATCCGCCGGCAGACGAAGGGCGCGGTGAACCTCTCGGTGGACCTCCAGGAGCACTACCGGCTGGCCGCGAAGGTCGCGCCCGTGGTGGACAAGATCCGGTACAACCCCGGCCACCTGCACCACCACGAGCGCGAGAAGACGATCGCCGAGAAGGTCGCCTTCATCATCGGGTGCGCGAGGGACCGCGGGACCGCGGTGCGGATCGGCGTGAACTGCGGGTCCACCGATCCGGAGCAGACCGCCGCGCACGCCGGCGACTCGGTGGCGGCGACGGTGGCGAGCGCGCTCCAGCACTGCGACATCGTGGACGGCCTCAAGTTCACCCAGTACGTGGTCTCGATCAAGGATTCCGACCCCAAAAAAGTGATCGAGGCCAACCGCCGGTTCGCGAAGGCCCGGCCGGACGTGCCGATCCACCTGGGCGTCACCGAGGCGGGCCTCCCCCCCGGCGGCGTCATGAAGTCGCGGATCGCCTTCGAGCCGCTCCTGGCGGAGGGCATCGGCGACACGCTCCGGATCTCCCTCACGGTGCCCAACGACCGCAAGGACATGGAGATCATCGAGGGCCGGCGGGTGGTGGAGGACGTCAAGGCGGGCAAGTTCCTGGCCCGCGACTACCGGCTGGCGGGCATGAACATCATCTCCTGCCCCTCGTGCTCCCGGGTCGAGAACCAGGACTTCGTGAAGCTGGCCGAGCAGGTGCGCGAGCTGGCGGGCTACGCGAAAGACCACGAGATCACGATCGCGGTGATGGGCTGCCGGGTGAACGGCCCCGGCGAGACCGACGACGCAGACCTCGGGCTCTGGTGCGGCCCCACGCACGTGAACCTCAAGCGGGGCACCGAGAAGGTGGGCGCCTTCCTCTACGCCGACGTCCTCCCGCGCCTCAAGGCCGAGCTCGACGCCGTCATCGCCCGCAAGCGCTCCTCCCCCACCCACTCCTAAAACATTTCAGAGCTGGCCGGCGCGCGGTCCGTGCGGGCGGAGGGTGTTCGGGCACGCGCCCCCGGCCCCTCCGAGTCCGGGGGCGCTAAGGCTGCGACCTGGCCCTCGTCCCGACCGCCGAGCCGGTCGGGACTCCATGGCCGGGCCTGCTCCGTCCCTCGCGCGCCCCTGCGGAGTCGGCTCGGCTGGAGCGCCCCGGCCGCGGAGATCTGTTCTTAAGGTTTCGCGGCCGGGGCTGACCAGCCTCGCCTCCGGGGCGCGCGGGGACTACGCAACGGTCTCCGCATTGCCCGAACACCCTCCGCCCGCCCTGCGCGCCTGTGCCACTTCCGTCCGGCACCCCGCGGAGCGAACCGCACTGGACGCGCAGGCGCGAGAGGCGGGGGAAGCGGGGCCGGGGCAATGGCCGGCCGCTCCGAGATCGCGGCGGCGACCGGTCGGCGGAGATGGTCAGCGCCGGGCGCGAAACCTTGAAAACTGATCACCGCGCCCGGCGCGCTCCATCGCAGCCGACCTGTCTGGGTCGCCGCCCGCGATCGAGGATGGGCGGCCATGGTGCCGAGCCCCGAGGCTGCCGAGGGGCGAGGCGAGCCCAAGGCCCGGCCTTTAGAGAGCCGCGCACGGTGGGCGCGGCGAACGGCCCCGGCCCCCTTCCCCCGCCTCGGCTCGCGCCGGTCATTCCCTCGTTCGATTTCGAGGGAGGGGGCAGGCGGCCTTCGACTGCCCTGAATGACTATTTAAGGAGGGCGAGGACCTCGGAGGCGGTGGAGGTGGGGGCGCAGGTGCGGGAGGCGCCGGTGCGGCGGAGCTTGAGCTCGGCGAGGCCTTGCGCCTTGAAGGTCTTGCCCAGGAGGACCTGGACCGGGAAGCCGAGGAGGTCGGCGTCCTTGAACATCACCCCGGGCGACTCGCCCCGGTCGTCGAGGAGCACATCCACGCCCGCGGCGGTCAGGTCCGCGTAGATCGCCTCCGCCGCCGCCATGAGCTCGGGTTCCGCGCCCAGCGGCAGGATCACGACCTGGTACGGCGCGATCGCCGCCGGCCAGATGATGCCCTTGTCGTCGTTCCCCTGCTCGATGGCCGCCGCCACGATCCGCGTCACGCCGATGCCGTAACAGCCCATCACCATCGGCTGCTCCTTCCCGCCCTCGTCGAGGAAGTCCGCCTTCATCGCCACGCTGTACTTCGTGCCCAGCTTGAAGATGTGCCCGACCTCGATCCCGCGCAGGAGCTTGAGCGGCTGCCCGCACTTCGGGCACGCGTCCCCCTCCAGCACGTTCCGCAGCGCCGCGATCTCGGGCGTCGCGAAATCCCGACCCGGCCGGACGTCCTTCAGGTGGTGGTCCGCCTCGTTGGCGCCCGTGACCACCGCGTCCATGACCGCCAGGTCGCGGTCCACCACGATCCGCACGTCCCGCAGGCCGACGGGGCCGAGGTACCCGATGGGCAACCCCAGCTTCGCGGTGATGACCTCCGCCTTGGCCATCCCCACGTCCGGCCTGCCCAGGTGCCGCGCCAGCTTCGTCTCATTGATCGCATGGTCGCCGCGCAGCATCACGCCCACCAGCTCGTCGCCCGCCTGGTAGAACATCAGCTTGCTGACCTTCGCGACGGGCAGGTCGAGGAGCTTGGCCACCATGTTCACGGACTTCGTGGCCGGGGTGTGGACCTTCGCGAACGCACCCGAGACCGGCGCCGGCTGCGGGCCGGGCAGGGCGGCCTCCGCCTTCTCAAGGTTCGCGGCGTACGTACATCCCGAGCAGGCCGCGATCACGTCCTCGCCCGTCTCGGCCAGCACCATGAACTCCTGCGAGAACGCCCCGCCGATCAGGCCGGAATCCGCGTCCACCATCCGGTACGTCAGCCCCAGCCGGGAGAAGACCGCGTTGTACGCCACCCGCATTGCCTCGTACGAGGCCTCCGCCCCGGCGTCGGTCGCGTCGAACGAGTAGGCGTCCTTCATCGTGAACTCGCGCGCGCGCATCACCCCGAACCGCGGCCGGATCTCGTCCCGGAACTTGGTCTGGATCTGGTAGAGCGTGACGGGCAGCTTCCGGTAGGTCCGCGCCACCGCCCGCGCGAGGTCGGTCACGACCTCCTCGTGCGTGGGCCCCAGCGCGAAGTCCCGCTCGTGCCGGTCCTTGACCCGCATCAGCTCCTTGCCGTAGGCGGCCCAGCGGCCCGACTCCTCCCAGAGCTCGCGCGGGGAGAGCTGCGGCAGCAGCACCTCCTGCGCCCCGGCCCGGTCCATCTCGGCCCGGATGATCGCCGTCACCTTCAGGACCGCGCGCCAGCCCAGGGGCAGCCACTCGTAGACGCCCGCCGCGACCTGCCGGATCAAGGAGGCCCGGACCATCAGCCGGTGCGCCGCGGTGTCCGCCTCCTTGGGCGCCTCCCGGAGGGTGGCGAAGAAGAGCCGGCTGGCCTTCACCGGCGGAAGTCGTGGAAGGTGGCGAGCGCCACGACCAGCCCGAGGAAGACCAGCCCGATCGTGGTCAGCGTCTGGTAGGTCTGCATCGCGAACCGCTTGCGGCGGATCCCCTCGCCGACCGCCAGCACGATCGCCGCGCCGTCCAGCACGGGGATCGGGAGGAGGTTGGCGACCATGAGCTGGACGTTGAGCGCGCCCAGGAAGTGGACCAGCTCCCAGATCCCCTCCTCCGCCTTCTCGATGCCCAGCCGGGCGATCAGCACCGGGCCGCCCAGCACGTCCTTGAACTTCGACTGGCCCGAGATCACCTGCCAGAGACTCTTGGGAATCTGGATGCCGATCGTCTCGATCTCGAGGGCCGCGTACTTCGTGCACTCCCACAGGGAAAACCGCTTCATGATGGTGATGGGCGCCAGCGGGCTGATGCCGATAAGCGGCCGCTTCTCGGTGGGATGGAGCTCGGGCGTCACCATGAGGGTGACCGGGGCCTTGTCGCGCTCCACCACCACCGCCAGCGGCTCGCCAACCTTCGCAGCCGTGATCAATCGCGAGACGTCCGCCCACTTCCGGACCGGCTTGCCCCCGATCCGGGTGATCCGGTCGCCGCGCCGCAGTCCGGCCCGGCGCGCGGGGGTCATCGCATTGACCGTCCCGATCACCGCGTCCACCCGCGGCGCGAATCCCAGGTTGTCCGCCACCTTGAGCGTGACCGTTGTGGTCCCGTGGCCGCGCCGGACCGTGAGCGTTACCGGCTTGCCCGTCCCGGCCCGGTCCAGCGCCTCCATGAACTCGTTCCAGTTCCCGACCGGCTGCCCGGCCACCGCCGTCACCGTGTCGCCCGCCCGCAATCCGGCCGCCGCCGCCGGCCCGCCCCGGGTCACCTCGGCGATCTCGGTCGTATACGTGGCCAGGTCCAGCCCGTGGCGGAGCCCCCCGAAGAACAGGGCGAACGCGAAGAAGAGGTTCATCGTCACCCCCGCCCCGTACACCACGATCCGCTTCCACCACGGCTTGGCCATGAGCTCCCAGGACTTGGGGGCGTGCTCGTCGTCCCATTCCTCCCCCGCCAGCTTGACGTATCCGCCGAACGGGATGGCCGAGACGCAGTAGTCGGTGTGCCCCCGGGTGACGCCGAACAGCCGCGGGGGAAACCCGATCGAGAACCGGTGCACCCGGACCCCCGCCCACCCGGCGGCCAGGAAGTGTCCCAGCTCATGCAGGGAGATCGCCGACCCGATGGCCACGACCAGCTCGAACGCGAACCAGGCCTGGCTCATGCGCGCGCGCCCGCCGTGGCGCCGGCCGCCACCGCCCGCGCTTCCCGGTCCACCGCCAGCACGTGGTCGAGCCCCTCCAGCCGGGCGACGGGCACGGCCTTGAGCGCCCGGGCGATCACCCGCGCGATGGCCGTGAACCCGATGCGGCCCGCGAGGAATGCCGCCACCGCGACCTCATTGGCGGCGTTCAGGACCACCGGCGCCGTCCCGCCCTGCCGCGCCGCCGCGCGCGCGAGGTCCAGCGCGGGAAACCGGCGGGTGTCCGGCGGCCCGAACGTGAGGGTGCCCGCCCCGGCCAGGTCCAGCCCGGGGCGGCCCGGGGGGACCCGCCGGGGGGGCTTGTTGGTCGATGTTTTCGGCCACGAGCCCGACCGCGCGCGCTTCTGGCGCGGAACGGCGAGCGTACCCGAGCTCTATAACCTGCTTGCGCGCTTCATCGGGGCGGCCGCGGCGCACGAGT
>CAYNUZ010000165.1:0-5780 GCA_964400385.1 uncultured bacterium
AAGTCCTTGTTGCTCTTGGTCTTCTTGATCTTGTCGATCAGGAACTCCATGGAATCCACGGTGTTCATGGCGTTGAGCACCTTGCGCAGGAGCCAGGCGCCGGACAGCTCCTCCTCGGTCATCAGGAGCTCCTCCTTGCGCGTCGCCGTCCGGGTCATGTCGATCGCGGGATAGACCCGCCGGTCCACCAGCCGCCGGTCCAGGCTGACTTCCATGTTGCCGGTGCCCTTGAACTCCTCGAAGATGACCTCGTCCATCCGGCTCCCGGTCTCCACCAGCGCGGAGGCCAGGATCGTGAGCGACCCCCCCTCTTCCGTGGCCCGCGCGGCCCCGAAGAACCGCTTGGGGCGCTGCAGGGCGTTGGAGTCGACGCCGCCCGACAGGACCTTGCCCGTCGGGGGGGCGATGGTGTTGAACGCGCGGGAGAGCCGCGTGATGGAGTCGAGGAGGATCACCACGTCCTTCTTGTGCTCCGTCAGGCGCTTGGCCTTCTCGATCACCATTTCCGCCACCTGCGCATGGCGCTCGGGCGGCTCGTCGAAGGTGGAGCTCACGACCTCGCCCTTGACGGACCGCTGCATGTCCGTGACCTCCTCGGGCCGCTCGTCGATGAGCAGCACGATCAGGTGCACCTCGGGATGGTTCGTGCTGATCGCGTTGGCGATCTTCTGGAGGAGGGTGGTCTTGCCGGTGCGCGGCGCCGCCACGATCAGCCCCCGCTGGCCCTTGCCGATCGGGCAGAGCAGGTCCATGATCCGCATGGCGTGCTCCTCGGTCGTCGTCTCGAGGCGCAGCCGCTTGTGCGGGTACAGCGGCGTCAGGTTGTCGAAGAAGATCTTCTCCTTCGTCATGTCCGGATGCTCGTAGTTGATGGCCTCCACCCGCAGCAGGGCGAAGTACCGCTCGCCGGTCTTGGGCGGGCGGACCTGGCCGGACACGGCGTCCCCCGTGCGCAGGTCGAAGCGCCGGATCTGGGACGGGGAGACGTAGATGTCGTCGGGGCCGGGGAGGTAGTTGTACTGCTGGGACCGGAGGAACCCGAACCCGTCGGGGAGGCACTCCAGCACGCCCTCCGCGAAGATGAGGCCGCTGCGCTGGGCCTGCGCCTCGAGGACCTTGAAGATCAGCTCCTGCTTCTTGAGGCCGCCCACGCCCTCGACGCCGAAGTCGCGGGCGATCTTGTTGATCTCCGAGATGGTCTTGAGCTTGAGCTGGGCGAGGTTGAGCTGCTCACCGCTCCCCGCGGGGGATCGTAGTTCCTCTTCTTCAACTTCCGGCATGCCGTCCTCCTGCGCCCGTGTGTGCCGGCCGCGGCGGACCCCAGGCGGTCACGCCCATCCGGCCGGTGATTGTGTGGGAGATTGTTCGCCTCGGGATGAAAACCCTGCCCGCCGCCGGCGATGCGGCTGCGGCCATTGTGCCATCCGCCCCCGGGGCTGTCAAGCCGCCCGGCCGGCGCCGCCCGGCATCCCGGCGCCCTGGAGCAGCGCGGGCGTGAACGGGGCCACGCGGTTGCGGCCGTCGGCCTTCGCCTTGTAGAGCGCGAGGTCCGCCCGCGCGATGAGGTCGCGCCGCGTCTGGGCGTCGGCCGGGAACGCCGCCACGCCGATCGAGATGGTCTGGCGCGGCCGCGCGGGATCGGTCGGGCCGGGCGTCCCGGCCAGCGCGGCCCGGAAGGACTCGGCCTGCGCGAGGGCCGCGTCCTGCCCGGTATCCGGCAGCAGCACCGCGAATTCCTCGCCGCCGTACCGGGCGAGGATCGCGGGCCGGCGGAAGTGCTGCTCCATCATCCGCGAGACGTGCTGGAGCATCGCGTCGCCCTCGGGATGGCCCCACGTGTCGTTGTACCGCTTGAAGTGGTCGAGGTCGGACAGGAGGAGGGCCACCGGCCGGCTGTAGCGGCGCGCCCGCTCCAGCTCGCCGTCGAACCGCTCCTGGAAGTACCGGTGGCGGTAGAGCTTCGTCAACCCGTCGGTGATCGACAGCTCCTCGATCCGCGAGTAGAGCTGCGTCTTGCCCAGGCCCAGCGCGATCTGGCGCGCCAGGATGCCCGCCCGGGTGAAGTCCTGCCGCGTGAACGCCCGCGCCCGCGCGTCGAATGCCGCGAGCACCCCGACCACCTCGTCGTGCACCAGCATCGGCAGGGCGAGGAGCGACCGGAAGGGCAGCATGGCCCCGGTGAAGCGCGGGTCCCCGTCCAGGCTGTCCACGAGCACCGGCTCGCGCTGCCCCATGAACCAGGCCACCAGGGAGGGCGTGTCGGAGCGCCAGGCCGCTTCCGCGACCCCGCCGTCGTCGAACCCTTCCTGCGCCCGGATCCGGATCATCCCGTCCCGCGGCAGCAGGAGGACCCAGGCGGGCAGCTTGAGGTAGGTGCGCGTGGCCAGCTTGATGACGTCGATCATCTCCTCCTCGCGGATCACCTCGCCGATGTTCTTGGTGACCCCGAAGAGGCGCGTCAGGTCGTCGCTCTCGCGGTTCATGTTTTCCGACTCGCCGCGCAGCCGGCCCAGTTTCTCCCGCTGGTCGCGCGTCGTGTCCCGGGCCGCGTCCAGCCGTCGCGCCTCGGCCAGCACGCGCTCCCGGTTGATGAGCCGCGCCACCCAGAACAGCAGGACGAAGGCGTAGCAGGTCAGGACCTCGACCGACACCTGCAGGCGGGTCATCTGGCGGCTCACCGCGAGGTGGAGGACCAGCCAGAAGACGCACCCGGCGACCGTCGCCGCGATGCCCCGCCGGTCGTCGCCGGCGAAGGCGATGCGCAGCCCCATCGCGAGGGACCCGGTCAGGAGCAGCCAGGGGCCGGGCAGGAGGGTCTGGAGCGCCGCGCCGAACAGGATGACCCCGGCGAGCAGCGTATCCTGTTCAAGATCGCTCACCGCGCCGTCCCTGCCGGCGGGCCGTCAGCCGGTGCGGAAGGCCAGCGGGACCAGGAGGGCGGCCGCATCGCTGGCGAACCGGAGGTCCTCGTGGGTGAACGCCTGCGGCACCACCGAGGTGAGGCGCAGCGTCCCCTTCAGCTCGCCCTCCCACGACAGGGGGACCGCCACGAGGGAGACGATCTGGCGGGTCTTGCCGAACCCGGAGGTGAACCGGACGTCATGGGTCAGGTTGTTGACCAGCAGCGCGGTGCGGTGCTCCTCCAGCCAGCGGTCGATCTCGTCGCGCCCGCTCTCGATCTCCATCGGCGACCCGCCCTTGGGATGGCGAACGACGCCCCGCGGGGTGTACAGGATGACCTCCGCCTCGCCCTTCCCGACCACCTGGACCAGCTCGCCCAGGCAGAGCTGGACGGCCTCGGGCAGCGAGGCCCCCCCGCTGCGCAGGCGCGACCCCATGGCCTCGAGCTGGCGCACGCGCTCCTGCTTCTTCAGCAGGACCTTGTGCAGCTCCTCCCGCTTGCCGAACTGGATGGCCATCTCGAGGTATTCCTCCTCGAGCCGCTCCAGCTGGCGCCGGTCGGCGATCTCCTCGACCGCCTCACGCTCCAGGAAGCGCAGGCACATCCAGCCCAGTCCGACGAACATGAGGCACTCGAACAGGAACGGGGGGCGCGCAAACGGGACGTGGCTCTCGAGGCTCAGGCGTCCGGCGATCACGGTGACCCCCAGGGTGACCAGGCAGGCGGCCGTCGTGGACACCGCCGCGCCCCAGAATCCCCAGACGAGGGTGGCGAAGGCGATCCCGATCCCGATCAGGTGGACGACCTGCAGGGACAGGCCGGCGTTCTGCCAGGTGTTCACCGCCAGGAACCCCAGGGTGAGGAGGAACACGCCGAGGGTGGCGGCGATGGCCCACAGCGTGGCGCCCGAGACCTTGTCGGTCCAGCGCCGCAGCGTCGATTCCGTCGGCCCCGTCCCGCTCATGTCGCCGCGCCCGACTGGCGGACCCGCTGCTCGAGCTCGCGGCAGACCCGGTCGAGTTCCGCCAGCCGCTTCTTGAGCGACTCCATCTCGCCGCGCTTGTACTCGATCAGCGTCCGGTAGTGGTGGTGGCGCTGCTCGCGGATCTGCATGAACTTGAACGGGTAGAGACCGACGATGCCGTAGATGAGGACCTGCCAGCCGACCAGGGTCCAGGAGGGGATGACATGGGCGGCCCCCAGGCCCGCGGCGAGCGCGGCCGCGGCGCCCGCCGCCGCGAGGCCCCCGCGCAGGTTCAGCGCGAACCCCATGAGGAGCACGAGCAGGACCGGCCAATGCAGGAGCACTTCCATGCCCAGGGCCCCGCCGCGGCTGCCCCAGAGGCCGATCCACACGGCCAGGCCGGCGGCCCACATCCAGACGGCGCCCGGCTTCATCGCGTGACGGTCCCGGCGGTGTTCATCGGTCCCGTATTGTACCCTCCCGGCCGCCTCATGGGGCCGCCACCACGCGGTTCTTGCCTCCCCGTTTGGCGGCATAAAGGCACTCGTCGGCGCGCTCGATCAGGCCGCGCGGCTCGGCCTCCTGCTCCGGCGCGCACGCCAGCCCGATGGAGACGGTCACCCGGCGGGTGATCCCGTGGGACGACACGTCCAGCGCCTCCACCGTTTCGCGCAGGCGTTCGGCGACCAGCAGGCCCCCGTCCCGGGCGGTCTCGACCAGCATCACCGCGAACTCCTCCCCCCCGTAGCGCGCCACCATGTCGGTGCCCCGGATCCCCTCGCGCAGCGTCCGGGCGATGGCCTTGAGGACCGCGTCGCCAGCGAGGTGCCCGAAGGTGTCGTTCAGCGACTTGAAGTTGTCGATGTCGATCATGAGCAGCGTGAGGGGCAGGTGCAGCTCGCGGGAACGGCGCAGCTCGTCCGCCAGCCGCTCCTGGAAGTAGCGGTGCACGAAGATCTCGGTCAGGCCGTCCGTGATCGCCTCCTCCTGCGTCCGCTGGTACAGCAACGCGTTCTGGACGGCCACCCCGGTGAGGTCGCCGAGGAGCGACAGCAGCCGCCAGTCCTCCGGCGTGAACCCCTCCCGTTCGGCGCTCTGGACCATCAGGACGCCCATGACCGAGGCGCCCCGGATGAGCGGGGAGGCGATGACCGAACGCACGCCGGGCATCTCCGCGTCCACCCCCCGGAACCGCGGATCGCGCGCCAGGTCCGTGATGAGCAGCGGCATCATCCGGGCGCGCACCCAGGCGCACAGCGCGTCGGGCTCCTCCCGCGCGACGGAGAGCGCGCCCTCGTTGAGGCGGTAGACCCGGGCCCCCTGGTCGTCGAACATGACCACGCGCGCCTCCCCGACCCGGCCCGTGAGCTCCCGGTCCCAGGTCAGGGCATGGGTCATGACGGCGTTCAGCTCCAGCGTGGAGGAGAGGTCGTTCGTCACGGCCGTGAGCATGTGGAGCTTCTCGATCCGCTCGCGCGACGCGGCGATCCGGCGTCGCTCGGTCTCCAGGGTCTTGGCCACCGCCGCGTTGGCCTCGCGCTCCTCCTGCGAGGCCAGCTCCAGCCGGATGTTCTCCAGGTGGAAGCCCCGGGAGGCCGCCCAGGAGGTGGCCCAGACCCCGAGGAGGTAGGCGGGGATCAGGGGCGCGTGCGCCGAGCCCGCGGCCACGAGCGTGCCGATCCCGGCCAGCACGGCCGCCAGCGCCCCCGCCCCCGTGGCCCCCCACAGGAACTGCGCCGCGGCCACGGGCAGGCCGAAGGCGAAACAGAGGCGGGGCTCCCGCGTGGCGAGCCCGAGGTTCTCGCGCACCGTGAGGTCGGAGAAAATGCCCATGCTTTCCGGCACGTAAGCAATGCCGGGCCGCGCGATCTCCGGCGTCGCAAGCCGCGTGAGATCGGTGCCTTCGAACAGGAT
>CAYNUZ010000166.1:0-5766 GCA_964400385.1 uncultured bacterium
GTCGAGGAGGGCCAGACGCGGCACAGGGATGCCGGGCACGGGGATGGAGTTGGGGTCCACGGGAGGCGGATCGGCGATGGGCTGGGAGCAGAAGGTGATGTCGTCCACCTCGACGCTGCGGGCGCTGTTCTGGAAGAAAGCGTCCATCTCCACGCCGAAATCACCGAGCTTGACGTAGGGGTCGCCCCAGCGCGGATCGGTTGCCTGGAGTTGAGGCTGGGCGGGCTCGGGATCCGTGGCCTTCCAGACCTTCATCGAAAGATTCGGGCCGACGAAGGCGGTCTCCATGCGGTAGTCGACCCCGATCTGAATGGAAAACGGGGCGTACGAGAGGCCGGCGTAGTTGTAGATGCCGTCCCCCCCCGGATTGATGAGGATGAAATAGTTCCCATCCCACGACGGCTGAACGAGGAACTGGGCCCCGAACGCGCGCCCGAACACGAGGAACGTCGTGCCCGGCTCGGTGATGCGGAACGTCATTCGGGCGGTCCCGCTGTAGTACGTGGCCGCGTCGCCGTGTGAGGCGGCCCACGTCGAGCCGAACCAGTTCCACGGGTTGAGGTCCCCGCCGGCGGGGCGCTCAAGGACGTAGCGGCCGTTGCGGACCACGGCGTGCGCGGTGTCGATGAGCAGGTTGGTGTAGGTGGCCCAGCCCGCGTCGCTGCCGCTATTGAAATCGTCCAGGAGCAAGTCGCAGGAGTCCGTCGGAGAAGGCCTGAGCACGAGGTGCGGCCCGGTGTAGTCGCGCATGGCGCGGGCCACCGACTGGCGGTGAAGTTCGCCGGTCGATGGGTCCATGTTCCGATACCAGCCCGGGCTCGCAACGGGTGCGTTGGCCTTGTCCGGCGGCTTGGAGACGATGATCTGACCTGGTGCGCCGGCGCTGATGGTCAGCAAAACGACACTGACGAAACCGACATGATTCTTCTGCATGGGCGTTCTCCTCGTGATCGGAAGCGGGAAAGTTCGAGCATGTTCAGGGTCGGCGGGGTCGTGCCGGCGTCGCGGTTGGCGCACCGTCGCCCGATGCGCGAGACGAGCGTGCGCGTCGCGTTCAGGGGATCGTGTCCCAGTTGCTCCAGGATGAAACACCGACAGCGTTGAAGGCCCGGACGCGGAACCGGTCGCCGTTGCTCACATAGGGCGGGCCCGTCGGGATCAGAAACGTGCGCGTGGCGTTGGCCGGCGCGGTGAAGGTCCCCAGCAGCGTCGATCCGGCCTGGGGGTCGTTGCGCCACCATTCGATGGTGAATCCGTCCTCATTACTGGAGTTGTCGTGCCAGGAGGTGTTTGGGATGACCGAACCGAGTGGTCCGGGGACCCACTCTGCCTTGAAACTCGTCGGGTGGCGGAGCGTCTGCTGCATCGCCATCCAGGAGGGGCCTCGGAACGTGGCGGGCTGGGCCCGCAGCGGGGGGCTCAGGGTCGCGGCCAAAGCGAGACCAACGGCGGAGCAGACCGTGCGATGTGAGGGGGACCGTTGCATGGCGGGTCCTTTCATTGCGGGGCCCTACGAGCACCCCGCGGCGAAGGCTTTGAGGAAGCATGAGAAATCCAGCACGTTCAGCGTCGGCGGCGCGGTCGAGCCGTCGCAGTTGGCGTACGGGTCGCCCGCGGCGAACTTGTTGAGGAAGCAGGTGAAGTCGTTGACGTTGAGCACGGGCGGCACGGTGCTGGCGTCGCAGTTGGCGTAGCAGGCGGGGCAGAAGCGGATGCGCTGGACGCGGCCCAGGCTGGTCGGGTCGTACTCGTACGCGCCGTCGGCGATGTACGCGGCGCTGCCCGAGCCGTCGTCGAAGGTGGGCGTGACGGCCCACACGCGGCGGTAGATGTTGTATTCGCCGATCGTGTCCCACGCGCCGCCGGCCTTGCGGTAGAGCCGGCGCGTCGTGCCCAGGTACAGGGCGCGCGTGCCGGTCTCGTTCACGCTGCGGACCGCGGAGCCGGCCTCGTCGTAGGGCTGGAAGTTGAGGGCATTGGTCCAGCCGCCGGGGTCCAGGCGCATCAGGGTCGTCGTCGATGAGGTCAGGGGCACGAACCCGGCGGCGTAGAGGCGCTGGCCCGTGCCGTCGTTGTAGGTGCAGAGGGCGTTGAAGTACCCGGCCCCGGAGCCCGCGGCGGCGACGGGTTGCCAACCACCCGGGCCGAGCTTCGCGATCGGCGAGGGGGCCTGGCCGCCGGGGGTCATGGGCTCGCCGCCGACATAGAGCGCCGGGCCGGATCCGTCGTCGAAGGAGAGGAGCGCGCGGACCTGGCCGTCCACGCCGCCGAAGGGCTGCGACCAGGACGAGCCGTCCCAGACGGCGAGGTTGTGCGCCGGCGTGGCGTCGGCCGAGGTAAACTCGCCCCCGGCGTAGAGCATCGCGGGGAGCGGGCCGGGGCCGTCGGGGTCGTGGACGGCCAGGGCCAGGACGGTGCCGTTGATCCCGAGCTGGCCGACGCGCGACCAGGAGGCGCCGTTCCAGCGCGCGATGCCGAACGTGGGCTGCCCGGCCACCTGGTCGAAGAGCCCGGCGGCGTACAGGGCCCAGCCGGAGCCGTCGTTGTGGACGGCGGTGCAGGCGATGACGGGGCCGGGCGTCGTCGCGGTGCCGTCGATGCCGCTGGGCAGCGGCTCCCACGCCTGGCCGCTCCAGCGCGCGATGCTGTGCGCGGGAGCGGCGCCGATCGAGGCGAAGCTGCCCGCCGCGTAGAGCCTGCGGCCGGAACCGTCGTTGAAGAAGTCCAGGGCGCGGATGTTGCCGACCGGGCGCGGGGCGGGCGGGCCCCAGTGGTCCTGGCGCCAGAGGACGAAGTTGGAGACGGGGACGCCGGCGATCTGGTCGATCGCGGAGGCGGCGAACGATTGGCGGCCGGAGTTGTCCTCCTGGAACGCGCAGATGGGCTGGTACGGTGAAGCGCTTGCGGGGCCGGGGAAGGGGGACCACGCCGAGCCGTTCCAGGTCATGAGCGCGTTGCCCTGGGGCGGGGATGCGGTGGTGCGGGCGACGAGCACCGGGTGGCCCGAGCCGTCGGCGTCGAAGACGGGGATGGCCGGAACGACGGCGCGGGGGCCGTTGCCGAGCGAGGACCAGGTGGTGCCGTCGTAGCGGACGATGCCGTCGATGAGGCCGTTGACGGGAGCGTTGCCCACCGCGATGAGGCGCGGCGGAACCGGGGCGCCCGGGTCGTAGAGACGCAGGTCCGTGAAGCCGTCGGCCGTGGTTCCGGGAACGATGATCGGGGACCAGGTTCCTCCCTGGTACCGGACGAACTCGAAGAGCGAGACGAAGTGGTAGGGGATGTACTCGTACTGGATGTCGATGTAAGCGTACAACTGCGGCGGGATGGGGCCGGGGCCGTCCGGGTCCAGGGCGCAGAGGCCCTGGGCGAAGATGGACGAGTAGGTGGTGCGGGGCGCTCCCAACTGGGTCCAGGCGTTGCCGTCGAATCCGAAGCAGACGTACTGAGCGCCCCCGACGATGAAGAGCGCGGCGAGCATCGGGCTGGCGGGACCATCGCCGTCGGGATCGAAGATGGTCATCGCGCCCGGCGCTCGGAGCGGCTGGCCGCTCAGCAGCGGCGGGGGCACGATGAACCAGGATGCGCCGTCGTATCGGTAGAGGGCGCTGAAGCCGGTGATGTACAGGCTCTGTCCCGCGCCGGCGTCGAAGACCTGCATGGGACCGCTCAGGTCGGATGGCGCGCCGGGAATCGTGCTCCAGGCCGCGCCGTCCCAGGCGTAGGGGTGGGCGAAGTAGGGGTACACCGCCGTCGGCTCTCGCACGAGGGCCACGAGGCGGCGCGGATCGGCGCTGGCGAACCGCACCGCGCAGAAGGACTGGGGCTGGGTGGGGAGGCCGGCGGGGCCGGCGTCGATGGCCTCGCGCGAGGGGCAGACCTGGGCCGCGGCGGGGAGGACGGAGAGGGCCAGGGCGGCGATCAGGGAGCGGAGCATGTGGCATCTCCATCCACGTGCGCGGGCGTGGAAGATCGTACCAGCGGGGCTCGCGGGGGCTGCAGGAAATGGCGACGGGTAGGGCGGCGCTGCAGTGCTTAGACTGGGCTCGTTCGCCCTCCGGGCGAACGGTCCAGGGGCCGGTTTCCAGGGTCGTGCGCCCTGCGGGCGAAAGGCCTTCGCGATTGGTGGGGGATTCGACGGGCATGACTCGCAAAGCAACCCCAACCCAGGCACGCGCGGCAGCGCTGGCGATCGTGCGCCGGTTGCGGGAGGCCGGGCACATCGCGTACTTCGCAGGCGGGTGCGTGCGGGATGAGCTGCTGGGGCTGGCGCCGACCGATTATGACATCGCGACGGATGCGCTCCCGGACCGGATCCGGTTGCTGTTCAAGAGGACGGCGGAGGTGGGAGTCGCGTTCGGCGTGGTGCTGGTGACGCCGCAGGAGGAGGAGGGCGTGGCGGAGCGCGCGACGGTGGAGGTCGCGACGTTCAGGTCCGACGGGCCGTACACGGACAAGCGGCGGCCGGATCACGTGGAGTTCGGGACGCCGGAGCAGGATGCGCGGCGGCGGGATTTCACGGTGAATGCGTTGTTTCTGGATCCGGAAGGCGAGGGGGAGACAAGGAAGTCAGGGGCGGCCGACATGGGCCAGAGGCCCATGCCACGTGGAAGAGTCATCGATCTTGTGGGGGGTGTGGCGGACCTGGAGCGGCGGGTGATCCGGGCGGTGGGCGATCCGGAGGCGCGGCTGGCGGAGGATCACCTGCGGGCGCTGCGGGCGGTGCGGCTGGCGGCGCGGCTCTCGTTCACGATCGATCCGGCGACGGGGGCGGCGATCCGGGCGCACACGCGCGACCTGTCGGGGATCAGCCGCGAGCGGATCGGGGAGGAGCTGCGGAAGATGCTCGCACACGAGACGCGCGCCGGGGCGATGGGGATGCTCCAGGAGCTGGGACTGGATGCACCCGTGCTCGAGGAGCCCACCCGCGGGGCGGAGTTGGGGACGGTGCGAGGGCTGACCGGACCGGTGCCGTTTGCCGCGGCTTTGGCGGCGTGGTCGCTGGATCGGGGCCTGACGGTTACCGGACCGGGGGCGACGGCGAGCGCGATGGGTGTGGTCGTCCGGCTGCGAAAGGCCCTGTGCCTGTCCAATGCGGAGCGGGATCAGTTGATGGGGGTGTTCGACGGGCTCATCGCATTGGCCGGGGCCTGGGATGGAGCGACGGTGGCCAGGCAGAAAAGGCTGGCCGGGGCTCCGGATGGGGGGTTCGAGCAGGCGGTTCGGCTGGTGGCGATGCGGGACCCGGCTCGGGCGGCGGGGGTGCGGGCCCGGGTGGCGGAGCTGGCGGCGACCTCCGGTGGACTTGCCCCCGAGCCGTTCATCAACGGGGATGACCTGGTTGCGGCCGGGATGAAGCCGGGGCGGCGGTTCAAGGTGATCCTGGAGCGGGTGTACGACGCGCAACTGGAGGGGCGGGTGGGGACGCGGGAGGGGGCGCTGGCCCTGGCCCGGGAACTGGACGGGCGTTCGGGCGTCTAAAGGCCTTGGACCCCGCTCTGGCCGGGGCCAGGTCAGGGCAGCGGTCGGGTTTGCGGAATACACTCTCGGTTGCGGGCCGGCCGGAGCGATCCGGGCGCGGCGGTTTGCGTAACGGGTAGGCGTGAGGCTGCGGTTCGCGGGCGATCCGCCCTCACCGAAAACAAGAGGGCGGACAATGAACATGAAGATGCTGTGGCGGGGTGCCGGTGACGTGGGCAGCGGTGGGATTGGGGTGGGTGCCCCAGTTGGCGGCGGGGACAAAGGAAACTAGCGGGCAGGCGCGAA
>CAYNUZ010000167.1:0-5702 GCA_964400385.1 uncultured bacterium
GGGTCCGCCCGGCTGCGGAGCGCGCTGGGCCGCGCGGGCCGGGCGCGCGCGCTGGCGGAATTCACCTGGGAGGCCGCCGCCCGCGGCCTCACCCGCATCTGGCGGGAGATCCTGGCGGCGGGGTCAGCGGGTCAGTAGAGGCGCTTCGTCCAGGTCGGGGGCGTCTTCTTCGAGACGAGTTCGAGCCCGGTCTTGAGGTACGTAAAGGGTTGCGGCCCCTGCGACCGGGCCCACGCCACCATCCGCCGCACGCCCTCCTCGATCCCCACCGTGGTCCGGTAGCCGAGCACCCGCGCCGCCTTGCGGTGCGAGCTGAACGCGTTCTTGACCTCGAGCGGACGGCCCGGCCGAAAGTAGCGGGGCCGCAGGGCCGCCGGGCACGCCGCGACGCTGCCGAAGACCTCGCGCATCACCAGGTGCGCGAGCCCGTTGAGCGAGATCTCCTCCTCCGAGCAGAGGTTGAAGATCTCCCCGTCGAACCGGCGCGACAGCCCGGCGCGCAGGACCCACGGCGTGTAGTCCTCGATGTAGGTGAACGACCGCTTCTGGTTGCCCGTCCCGTAGATCCAGAACGGCTTGCGGTTGAGCAGGGCGTTGATGAAGATCGAGATCACGTTCCGGTACGGGTCGCGCAGGTTCTGCCGGGGCCCGTACACGTTCTGCGGCCGGATGATCGTGTACGAGAACCCGTGGACGCGCGAGAGCAGCTCCGTCGCGTGCTCCATGGACGCCTTCGACATCGCGTAGATGTCCTCCGGCCGGCGCGGCATGTTCTCCGTGAACGGGGGCCGCTGCGCGCCGTACACGCTCATGGAGGACGCCAGCACCATCTTGCGCACCCCGTACCTGATCGCCGGCACCAGCAGGTACAGGTACATGAGGTAGTTGCGCTCGGTCGAGTTGATGGGCATGAACTGGGAGCCGCCCTCGGTGGCGAAGGCCGCGTCGTGGATGATCACCTCGGGACGGACCCGGGCGATGTACCGCTCCACCGCGCCCCGGTTCCGGAGGTCCAGCCGGGTGAACCGGCACCCCCGCGGGATGTTCGACCGGTAGCCCCCGGAGAGGTCGTCCACCCCATGGACGGTATACCCGGCGGCCAGCAGGGCCTCCGCCTCGTGGCTGCCGTGAAATCCGGCCACCCCGGTGACCAGCACGCGGCGGATCCGGAGGGGGTCGGGGATGCGCAGGTCCATGCGGGCATTATCGCCGCCCCGGCCCCCCCGCGCCAACCGGGATCGAGCAGGATCGGGCGAATGCGCGTAACATGGCCCTCATGCCAGAGGGCGCCACCATCGCCGACCGCCAGGCCGACCGCCTCCGGGCCCGGATCGCGGAGACGCTCCGGGGGCTGCGCCTCAGCCAGCGCGAGCGCCACCGGCTCCTGGGGCGCCTTAAGGCCGCCGCGGTCCGCGCGCGCGGCCACCGCGAGACGCTCGAGGCGCTCGAGCGCCGCTCCGGCCTCTCGTTGGGCGAGCTGCTCCGGTTCGCGAAGGCTTCCGCCGATCCCGCGAAGACGCCCCGCCCGGTCAAGTCCGCCCGCGTGGGCGTGGGACCGCTGCGGACGATGGCCACCGAGGCCGCGACCATCCATGCGGCGCTGGTGGTGCTGGAAACCGACGCCGGCGCGAACGGCGAGGAGCTGGAGTCCCTGTCCACGCGCGTCGAGGAGGGCGAGCGCGAGGCGCTGGCCTCCCGGACGAAGCTGGTCGAGGCCAACCTCCGGCTGGTGGTCTCGATCGCCAAGAAGTACACGAACCGCGGGCTGTCCTTCCTCGACCTCATCCAGGAGGGGAACATCGGGCTGATCCGCGGCGCGGAGAAGTTCGAGTACCGCCGCGGGTTCAAGTTCTCGACCTACGCCACGTGGTGGATCCGGCAGGCCATCACGCGCGCGATCGCCGACCAGGGCCGCACCATCCGCGTGCCGGTCCACATGATCGAGGCGATCAACCTGCTGGTGAAGACGGCCCGCGAGCTGCAGCGCGAGCTGCGCCGCGAGCCCACGGCCGAGGAGCTGTCCGCCAAGCTCGCGATGCCGCCGGACCGCATCCGGCAGATCCAGAAGGTGGCCCAGCAGCCCGTGTCGCTGGACGCGCCCGTCGGCGAGGAGGGCGACACCCTGCTGGCGGACTTCATCGAGGACCGGGACGCGGTCTCCCCGTCCGGCGCGGCCGCCCAGATGCTCCTGCGGCAGCAGGTGCGGCGGGTGCTGGACACCCTCCACGCCCGCGAGGCGGAAGTGCTCAAGCTGCGGTTCGGGCTCGGGGACTATGACCGGCCGCATACCCTCGAGGAGGTCGGCGCGGTGTTCAAGGTGACGCGCGAGCGCATCCGGCAGATCGAGGCCAAGGCGCTGCGCAAGCTCCGCCACGCCTCCCGCTCCCGCCAGCTCCGCGGGCTTATTGAAACGTGACCTCGTTCTGACCTAGACTACCCCCCATGGCAAAACTCGGCATCCAGCTGTACACCGTCCGCGACGCGATGGACAAGGATTTCTCCGGCACGATCCGGCAGATCGCCAAACTCGGGTACGACGGCATCGAGTTCGGCGGCCCCGGGCCGTACACCCCCGCGGACTTCAAGACGTTCTGCAGGGAGATCGGGGTCCTCCCCTTCGGCGCGCACACCGGGCTCAAGGGGGCCCTGAGCACCGAAGGCAAGCCGCAGGAGCTGTTCGGCATGTACGCGGCGATCGGCACGACGCTGCTGGCCAGCTCCGAGCGGGCGGACAGCGAGGACGGCTGGAAGAAGGTCGCCGACCGGGTCAACGAGGCCGGCCGCACCGCCCTCACCTACGGGATCCACTGGCAGTACCACAACCACGCGCACGAGTTCGTGAAGTACGGCGGCAAGACCGCGATGGAGATCCTCGCGGCCCACACCGATCCCGCCCAGGTCTGGTTCCAGGTGGACGTGGGCTGGGTCAAGCGCGCCGGCGAGGACCCCGTGACGTGGCTGAACAAGTTCAAGGGCCGGATCAAGACGGTCCACCTCAAGGACACCACGCTCCCGCCGGACCCCCAGTGGACCGAGGTGGGCACCGGGGCGCTGGACGTGCCCGCGGTCTACAAGGCCGCCACCGCCCTCGGCGTGGAGTGGTTCATCGTCGAGCAGGACACCTGCGCGCGCCCCTCGCTCGAATCCGCCGCGATCTCCTACACGAACGCCAGGAAGCTTCTCGCCTAGGCCTGCTCAGGCCGGCGGCGGTGCCGCGCGGCCATTTTTTCAGGAAATCTTGGTCAGCGGCTCCGGTCAAACTGGGCGCCGGGGCGATAGGTCGGAGGCGGGACCAATCTGCCGGCGTCCTTGGCGGCCTCAATCCAGGCCGCCATCGCGACCTTCACCTCGGCGAGCGCCTGTTCCGCCGTCGAACCGAAGGCAGAGCACGCCTCAAGGCCAGGGACGTCGGCGATGTATCCCTTGTCTTCATCGCTGCGAAAGATGACGATGGCGTATTCCATGCTCCCGGCGAATCCGTTCAGGTGGTCTGAAACTGGAAGGCCCGCGGATTGAGGCTCGGGGTGCGCTTGGAGACATTCAGGATCTCGACCCCGACAACCTGATGCTCGGCGTTGTAGTCGAGCATCACGCCCGGCGAAACCTCCGCCGTCTCAACGATCGGAGACTCGTCAAGCCGGAGGTAGAGAGCGTCCGCTTTTTCGTCAAGATTTAATCTCATAGTTTTCCTCGCATGTTCCGGTCAAAGTAAACCGTGATAATCTCCAGGATCGCCTGCTTCCGTAGTACCACGCGCAGGACCCGGTTGTCATATTCCACAATGCGTCGCAGCCGGTGTTCCACGCTGGGATCATCGCGATCCAGCTCTACCCGTTCCGGCGCCAGGACAGTCCGTTCGAGCCAGGCCGCCTCGATTCGTCGCTCCTGCAATGCGCCGGTTGCGTGATGGGTCAAGACGTATCTCACGCCTCTTCACCCTCCTCCTTCCGGAGATGATCTCGATCCGTCTGTCTCCTGGTTTCAGACTAGACCTGATCCGGGGCGAGCAGGGCATCAAGATGAAGGGTTTGTCACGCGGTGGGCAAAGTGATTTGGGATGCAGACGGGGGGTCGAGGTGCGATCGGCCTTGCCGAGAAGGGCGGCGAACTCCCCCGGTCAGCGGCTCCGGTCGCGCTGCGAGCGCGGGCGATACGAGGGGCCGCCCTGCGGGCGTCCCTGTGACGGATACCCGGTGGCGCGGGGACCCGCGGTGTAGCCGGGAGCGCGCACGTTGGACCCGCCCATGCCGGGCTGGCGCGGCGGTCCCTGCGGCCGCTGGCCCTGGAACCCCTGGCCGGCGGGACGCTGGCCGGAATATCCCTGGCCCCCTGACGCGGACCGCTGGCCCTGATAGCCCTGGCTCTGGCCCCGCTGGCCCTGGTACCCGCCCGACGACGGCCGCGGGCTGTAGCCGCGCCGCGGATCCTGGTAGGCCTCGGTGTCCGGGGCCAGGGAGCGCGGCGGCGGCAGGTCCTTGGGGAGCGCGGAAATCTGGAGGCTCTTGCGGATCAGCCGCTCGATGTGCCGGATCTCGCCGCGCTGTTCGGGCATCACGAACGAGATGGCGTGGCCGCCGGCGCCGGCCCGGGCCGTGCGACCGATCCGGTGGACATAATCCTCGGGCGCGGCCGGCAGGTCGTAGTTCACCACCAGCCCGATCCCGGTCACGTCAATCCCCCGGGAGGCGATATCGGTGGCCACGAGGACCCGGTACTTCCCCGACTTGAACCCCTCGAGGGCCTCCCGCCGCTGCGACAGCGACCGGTTGGCGTGCAGCTCGGACGCGGTGTGCCCCATGGCGTGGATACTGCGCATGATCTTGCGGGCGCCGTGCTTGGTGCGCGAGAACACCAGGGTCGTGCCCGAGTACTGCTGGAGGAGCTTCTCGAGCAGCCGGTTCCGCTGCTCGCGGGGGACCACGAAGAGCTCCTGCGTCACGCCCGTCACGGTCGTCCCGGCCGGCGCCACCTCGACCCGCACGGGGGTCTTCATGTAGTTGGACGCCATCCGCATGATGCCGTCGGGCATGGTGGCCGAGAACAGCAGCGTCTGGCGGTCCTTCGGGAGCACCTTGAAGATGCGCTCGATCTGCGGGGCAAACCCCATGTCCAGCATCCGGTCCGCCTCGTCCAGCACGACGATCTGGACGTCGTTGAGCTGGACCATGCGGGACTGGAGGAAGTCGTTGAGGCGGCCGGGCGTGGCGATCAACACGTGCGGGTTGCGCCGCAACGCGGCCATCTGCCCCCCCGGCGCGGCCCCGCCGATCAGCACCGCCGTGCGGAACTGCGGTCCCCCCACCGCGCGGAGCGACTCGTCCACCTGCAGGGCCAGCTCGCGGGTGGGCAGCACCACCAGCCCGCACCCGGTGAGCTGGGCCAGCCGCTGGAGCATCGGGATGCCGTACGCGAGCGTCTTGCCGGTCCCGGTCTGCGCGATACCCGCCACGTCCTTGCCCTGCAGCGCCACGGGAATGGCCTGCTGCTGGATGGGCGTGGGCGTGCTGATCCGCATCCGGGTGAGCGCCGCAAGCAGCGTGGGCGCCACGCCCAAACCCGAGAATCCGGAAGCCGGTGCGGGAGCAGTGTCCTGCATGGAGAGGCCTTCATGATAGCACCTGCGTTCCTGAAGAAGACGATCCGGAAATGACCGGCGCGAACCGAGGCGGGGTGGGTGTCCGCAGACACGCTCGCCGGCCCCA
>CAYNUZ010000168.1:0-5637 GCA_964400385.1 uncultured bacterium
GGCGGGGCCGCCGCCGCGGCGCCGCGCACCGTATGGGACGCCACACCGGATTCCGGGCTCTCGGCTCGGTGCTGAGCGGCGCGCTCGCGGACCTGGGGCTGGGCAGCCCGGCCGAGGCCGCGCTGCACGCACGCTGGGCCGAGGCGGTGGGCGCGGACGTGGCGGCCGTCTCGCGGGTGGAGAAGCTGGACGGCGGCCGCCTGACGATCGGGGTGGACCACCCGACCTGGAATTATGAGCTGATGATGCGCGCGCCGGCCCTGCGGGACCGCATCAATGCGTTCCTGCGCACTCCCATCATTACGGAGGTACACGTGAAACTGAGGACGCCTCGTGGCCGTTAAGAAGAAGGCGAAAGCCGCCAGGGCCGGGAAACCGGCCAGGCCCGACCTGCCGGTGGCGGCGAACGGGGCCGCCGCGGCCCCCGCCGCCGGCTCGGACTACACCGCCGCCAACATCACGGTGCTGGAGGGGCTGGAGGCCGTCCGCAAGCGCCCCGCCATGTACATCGGCAACACCGCGTTCGAGGGGCTTCACCACCTGGTGTACGAGGTGGTGGACAACTCGATCGACGAGGCGCTGGCCGGGCACTGCAAGTCCATCGAGGTGGTGATCCACCCCGACGACTCGGTCAGCGTGGCCGACGACGGCCGCGGGATCCCCGTGGAGACCCAGGCGCAGCTCAAGAAGTCCGCCCTCGAGGTCGTCATGACGGTCCTGCACGCGGGCGGCAAGTTCGACCGCAAGACCTACCACGTCTCCGGCGGGCTCCACGGCGTCGGCGTCTCGGTCGTCAACGCCCTCTCGGAATGGCTGGAGGTCGAGGTCAAGCGCGGCGGCAAGGTCTGGAAGCAGAAGTACGTCCGCGGCATCCCGCAGGCCCCGGTCAAGGCGTACGGCGAGGCGAAGCGCACCGGGACCACCGTGCACTTCAAGCCGGATCCCAAGATGTTCGAGGTGCTCGAGTACAACTACGACACGCTGGCCACCCGCCTGCGCGAGCTGGCCTTCCTCAACGCCGGGCTCAAGGTGAGCCTGCGCGACGACCGCAAGAAGCCGCCGCGCGAGACGGTGTGGCAGGCCGAGGGCGGCGTGTCCGCGTTCGTGAAGTCGCTCAACGCGAACAAGACCGTGCTGCACGCCACGCCGATCCTGATCCAGAAGGAGAAGGACCACATCCAGGTCGAGGCGGCGATCCAGTACAACGAGAGCTACGGCGAGACGATCCTCGCGTTCGCGAACAACATCAACACGGTGGAGGGTGGCACCCACCTGATCGGGTTCCGGACGGCGCTGACCGGGAGCCTCAACGACTACGCGCAGCAGCGCGGCTGGCTGAAGGGGGAGATGACGCTCTCCGGCGACGACGTGCGCGAGGGCCTGACCGCGGTGATCTCGGTGCGGATCCCCGAGCCGCAGTTCGAGGGGCAGACCAAGACCAAGCTGGGCAACAGCGAGGTCAAGGGGCTCGTCCAGTCCGTCGTCAACGAGCGGCTGAAGTCCTTCCTCGAGGAGAACCCCGGCGTGGCCCGCCGGATCGTCGAGAAGGGGCTCCTGGCCGCGGAGGCCCGCGAGGCCGCGCGCAAGGCCAAGGAGCTCACGCGCCGCAAGGGGGCGCTGGACGCCGGCGGGCTGCCGGGGAAGCTGTCCGACTGCCAGGAGGAGGACCCCGCGCTGGCCGAGCTGTTCATCGTCGAGGGCGAATCGGCCGGCGGCACCGCCAAGTCCGGGCGCAACCGGCAGTTCCAGGCGATCCTGCCCATCAAGGGCAAGATCCTCAACGTCGAGAAGGCCAAGATCGACAAGATGCTCTCGAACGAGGAGATCCGGTCCATCATCACCGCGCTGGGCGTCGGGGTGGGCAACGAGGCCGTGGATCCGGAGAAGGTGCGGTACCGGAAGATCATCATCATGGCCGACGCGGACGTGGACGGCCACCACATCCGCACGCTCCTGCTCACCTTCTTCTACCGGCAGATGAAAAAGCTGATCGATGCGGGGTATGTGTACATCGCCCAGCCGCCGCTCTACAAGATGAAGCGGGGCCGGACGGAGCGGTACATTCAGAGCGAGGAAGAAATGGACCAGTTCCTGGTGGAAGCGGCCAGCGACGGCGCCACGCTCGTCATGAAGGAGGGGCGGGCCGGGTCGTTCACGGGCGAGAAGCTCGCGGCGCTGCTCACGGCCCTGTTCGAATCCTCCCGCATCGTGGAGCACCTGCGCCGCAAGAGCGTGCCGGTCAAGACCGTGTTCGAGTACCTCGACGGGAACCGCGTGCCGACCTTCGAGGTCGAGACGCCGGCCGGGAAGAAGCTGCTGTACACGGACGACGAGTACGAGAAGTACCTCGCCAAGTTCCGCACGCCCGTGCCCCGCGGGGCCAAGCCCGACGAGGCCCGGACCCATGCCGCGGGCGGGAAGAAGACCAGCGAGGAAGTGCTCAAGAAGAAGCAGGAGTGGATCACCGGGCTGACCGACCTGGCCGAGCTCAAGGAGCTGGCCCGGCACCTGCACACGCTCGACAAGCTCGGCGTCTCGCGCAAGGAGCTGGTCCGGGACGCCGAGCTCGTCAAGGGCCGCCCGGTGATGCGCTGGGTGTTCACCTCCGAATCCGGGAAGAAGGCCGAGGCGGGGACGGTGCACGAGCTCATCGAGGCCGTGCGCATCATCGGGAAGGCCGGGTCCACCGTGCAGCGGTTCAAGGGGCTGGGGGAGATGAATGCGGAGGAATTGTGGGTGACGACCATGAATCCCGAGGCGCGGGTCCTCCTGCAGGTGAAGGTCGAGGACGCCCGCCGGGCGCTGGCGGACGACATCTTCTCCATCCTCATGGGTGACCAGGTGGAGCCCCGCCGGGCGTTCATCCAGGCCTACGCGGCGGAAGTCCGGACGCTGGACGTCTGATGGCGAAGAAGAAGCCCCAGCCCCGGGCCGCCGCCAAGGCGAAGGCCGGCGGACAGATGGAACTGCCGGCCGGGAAGCCCGGCAAGGCCCCGGCCGCGGCCCCCCCGCCGCCGGTCCTGGCGAAATCGCTGACGGTGGTGGCGCTCGAGGACGAGATGAAGTCCTCGTACATCGACTACGCGATGTCGGTCATCGTGGGCCGCGCGCTGCCCGACGTGCGCGACGGGCTCAAGCCCGTGCAGCGCCGGATCCTGTACGGGATGTACGACATGGGCCTCACGCACGACAAGCCGACGCGCAAGTGCGCCAAGATCGTGGGCGAGGTGATGGGCAACTACCACCCGCACGGCAACGCGCCCATCTACGAGGCGCTGGTCCGGCAGGCCCAGGACTTCGCCTCGCGGTACCCCCCCGTCGAGGGCCAGGGGAACTTCGGCAGCATGGACGGCGACCCGCCGGCGGCCGAGCGGTACACCGAGGCGCGGCTGGCCACCATCGCCTCGGCGATCCTCGCGGACATCGACGAAGACACCGTGGACTTCACCCCGAACTACGACGAGTCGCGGTCGGAGCCGACGGTCCTCCCCACCCGGGTGCCGGTGATCCTGGCCAACGGGTCGGCCGGGATCGCGGTGGGCATGGCCACGAACATCCCGCCGCACAACCTGGGCGAGCTGGTGGACGGGCTGCTCCTGCTGCTGGAGAACAAGGACGCGACCATCGCCGAGCTCATGAAGGTCATCCCGGGGCCGGACTTCCCGACCGGGGGGCTGATCCTGGGGCGCGGCGGCATCAAGGACGCATTCACGACCGGCCGCGGGTCCATCCTGATGCAGGCCCGGTGCGCCATCGAGGAGCTCAAGGGCGAGCGCAAGCGCATCATCGTGACCGAGATGCCCTACCAGGTGAACAAGGCGCAGCTCATCGAGCACATCGCGGAGCTGGTGAAGGCCAAGACGATCGAGGGCATTTCCGACCTGCGGGACGAGTCGAACCGCGAGGGCGTGCGGATCGTGATCGAGATCGGCCGCGGCGAGATGCCCCAGGTCGTGCTCAACCACCTGTACAAACACACCGCGCTGCGGACCTCCTTCTCCGTCATCATGCTGGTCCTCGTGGACGGCCACCCGCGGGTCCTCGACCTCAAGACGATCCTGGCGCTGTTCATCGAGCACCGGCGCGAGGTGGTGGTGCGGCGCACCAAGTTCCAGCTCGCGAAGGCGGAGAAGCGCGCCCACATCGTCGAGGGCCTCAAGCGCGCGATCAACGCGCTGGAGCGGGTGATCCGCACGATCCGGGAGTCGAAGAACACGGACGACGCCCGTACCGGGCTCATGCGCCTGCTCAAGATCGACCAGGAGCAGGCGCAGGCCATCCTGGACATGCGCCTGGCCCAGATCTCGGCCCTGGAGCGGTACAAGCTGGATGCCGAGTTCGAGGAGCTCCTCAAGACCATCGCCCGCCTCAAGGGCATCCTGGATTCCGAGCGCAAGGTCCGGGACGTCATCCACGCCGAGCTGGTGGAGCTCAAGCAGAAGTTCGGGGACAAGCGCCGGACGGAGATCGTGGGTTCGGCGCCCGAGGAGATGAAGATGGAGGACCTCGTGCCCAAGGAGGAGGTCGTCATCACGATCTCGCACCTGGGGTACGTGAAGCGCCAGCCCCTGGAGTCCTACCGGTCGCAGCGGCGCGGCGGCAAGGGCGTCACCGGGGCGGAGACCAAGGAGGAGGACTTCCTCGAGGAGCTCTTCGTGGCCTCGACCCACGCGGACCTGCTCTTCTTCACGAACCTGGGGCGCGTCTTCTGGCTCAAGGCCTACCAGGTGCCCGAGGCGGGCCGGTACGCCCGCGGCAAGGCGCTGGCCAACCTCCTCAAGTTCCAGGAGCACGAGCGGGTCTGCGCGTCCATCGCGGTCAAGAAGTTCAAGGAGAACGACTGGCTGACGATGGCGACCCGGATGGGCAACGTCAAGAAGATCCCGCTGATGGAATTCGCCAACCCGCTCGCGCGCGGCGTCAAGGCCATCAACATCCGCAAGGGGGACGAGCTGCACAGCGTCGTGGAGTCGGACGGCAACCAGGAGGTCATCCTGGCCACGGCGCAGGGCAAGGCGATCCGGTTCAAGGAGAAGCAGATGCGGCCGATGGGCCGCGCGGCCGGCGGCGTGCGCGGCATCAACCTGGCGAAGGGCGACCAGGTGGTCGGCATGACGGTCTCCGGCGAGAAGGGGACGCTCCTCTCGGTCACGCAGCTCGGGTACGGCAAGCGGACCCCGCTGAACCAGTACCGGGTCACGGGGCGCGGCGGCAAGGGGATCGTCAACCTCAAGGTCTCCGACCGCACCGGCCCGGTGGTGGGCCTGGTCCGCGTGGAGGACGAGGATGAGGTGATGCTGACCACCGCCAAGGGGGTCTTCCTGCGCGCCAAGGTGAAGGATATCCGGGAGATCAGCCGCAACGCGCAGGGGGTGCACCTGATCAAGCTCGACCAGGGCGACCAGCTGGTGGCCACGGCGCGGCTGGCCAAGGAGGACGCGTGAAGCTGGCGGTGAAGCTGCCCGCCGCCGTGCTCCTGATCCTGGCCGCGGTCACGGGCACGGTGTTCTGGGTGCTGCACAGCCGGCTGCAGGACGAGGGCCGGCTCGTCGCCGGGCTCACCAGCCAGCTGGCGGACAAGGACCGGCGGCAGGCGGAGCTGGCCGCCACGCTCAATGTGACGAAGGCGGACGCGGC
>CAYNUZ010000169.1:0-5605 GCA_964400385.1 uncultured bacterium
AACTTCCTCGTGACGCTGACCGTCACGAATACCGGCCAGGCGGCCGCGAACGCGGTCAGCGTGCCTCCGACGCCGTTCATGGTCGCCGGCGCGGGAACCGCCGTCCTGGCTGCGGGGCCCACGCCCGCCCTGCCCGTGGCCCTCGCCGGGGGGGCGTCGCAGACCTTCACGTGGACGTACACGGGGGGATCGGCGGGGAGCGTGGCCTTCACGACGACCGTGTCGGCGACGGATGCGGGGTCCGGGTACGCGGTCACGACCGGGCCCGTGACGTCGGCGGGAGCAGTCTCGTCGCCCGGCGTCCTGAGCGCCGCGGCGGGCGGCGGGGCGGTGGTGTCCACCGGGCAGTGGTTCCAGGTGACGCTCACCGTCACGAACACAGGCGGCGTCGCCGTGACCGGCCTTTCGGCCACCGCAGTGGTCGGGTCACTCGCCGTGTTCGAGAGCGGGGCGCTGCCGGCGGGTCCCGTGATTCTGGGTGCTGGCCTGGCGCAGACATTTGTCTGGACCTACTCCGCGGCCGGGTCGGGGCTGGTCACGTTCTCGCTCTCCGCCACCGGCCTGACGTGCGGCGCGGGCGCGGTCCTCGCCTCCGCCGGAGTCTCCGCGACGATCCAGTCCCCTGCGGCTCTCGGCGCCGCCGTCGCCGTTTGGCCGAGTGCGGTCTGTGTCGGGCAGGGATTCCTGGTCACCGTGACGGTGACCAATTCCGGCCAGGCCGCGGCGAACGGGCTGAATGTACCGGCGCCGCCGTTCCTGGCCGCTGGTTCCGGCTCGGTCGCCCTGGCGGCCGGTCCGACGCCGGCGCTCCCCGTGGTCCTGGCCGGCGGCGCTTCCCAGACCTTCACCTGGACGTTCACGGGAACGACGGCAGGTACGGTGACGCTCACCACGACGCTCACCGCGGTGGATGCGGATTCCGGCGGGGGCAGAACCACCGGGCCCGTATCCTCGCCGGCCGTCGCGGTCTCGGTCCCTGGCGCCTTCATCGGGGCTGCGCTCTCCCCGGCCAATGTCTCGATCGGGGAGTGGTTTAACGTGAGCCTCATCGTTTCCAATTCCGGTGGCTCGAATGTCACGGGTGTGTCGGCGTCGGCCTTCATCGGCCCGGGCAGCGCCCTGGCCCTGCTCGAGGCGGGGCCGGTTCCCACGGGTCCCCTGACGCTGACCCCCGGATCATCAACGACATTCGTCTGGACCTACTCGGCCAGCGGCGTCGGCCTGATGGCGTTCTCGCTGACCGCCACGGGTTCGACGCTTTGCGGCGGCTCGCCGGTGGCCGTGCTCACCTCCGCGGCGACCTCGACCACGGTCCAGGTGCCCGCCGGATTGTCCGCGGCCGTCGCGCTCTGGCCGGCGGCGCCGTGCGTCGGCCAGCCGTTCCTCGTGACCGTGACCGTCACGAACACCGGCCAGGCCGGCGCCAATGCTGTGAATGTCCCGGCGCCGCCGTTCACGGCCGGCGGATCGGCCGCCGTCTCGCTGGCGGCAGGGCCGACACCGGCGCTGCCCGTCGCGCTGATGGGCGGTTCCTCCCGGACGTTCACCTGGACCTTCACCGGGGTGTCGACCGGTCCCCTGGTGCTCACGACGACCGTCGGCGGAACGGATGCCAACTCGGCCGCGGCCGTGACCACCGGGCCGGTGAGCAGCGCCGCCGGCTCGGTCGTCACCGCGGGTGCGCTGGCCGTTTCGGCCGCGGCGCCGGGCGTGGTCACGTCGGGCCAGCTGGTGTCCGTCGCCTTCACCGTCACGAATACCGGCGGGGTGGATGTGACGGGGGTGTCGGTGACGGCCTACGTCGGGCCGGGCGCGGCGCTGACGGCCCAGGCGGGGCCGGTGGTCCCCCCCGGGCCGGTAACGATCCTCGCGGGCTCGGCCACGACCTTCACATGGACCTACTCGACGAGCGGATCCGGTACCGTGACCTTCACGCTCACGGCGGCGGGCTCGACGTTCTGCGGCGGATCACCGGTCTCCGTGACCGGTGCGGGGACCGTCGCGGTCGCCATCCAGGCCGGGCCCGGCATTGTCTCCCCGGTGCACGTGGCGCCCAGCCGGGAGATCCCGCCCGTGCAGGCCCTCGTGGGCTGGTCGCCGGCCTCCGCCGGGTCGTTTGCGATCACGGCGTACCGGATCTTCCGCGGTACCGCGCCGGGCGCTGAGGTGTTCCTCACGGATGTCCCGGCGCCCGGTAACACTGCCTCGGTCTACCTCGATGCGGCGGTGGCGGACGGCGTCGAGTACTACTACCGGGTCCAGGCACTGGATCTGGCGGGGGCGAGCTCGACCGGCTTCACCTTCCCGGTGTTCGGGACGCCCTACCTGCGGCCTGGGCCGCCGACGGGTGTGGCGGCCGCAGGGCTCAATGCGCAGGTGGCCCTGTCGTGGACGCCGGGCGTCCCGGCCACGTACCCGATTTCCGGATCCCTCGTGTACCGGTCGGTCGTGCCGGGCGGGGAGCTCTATGCTCCGCTCGGATCGGGCGCGCTCTCCGGCTGGTCCGCGATGCCGTCCGACTCCGGGCGCGATTCGCACGCGATGGCGACGGACGGGACGCACATCTGGCTGCTGGGCGGGTCCGTGACCATTTGCCCCGGCGCGATCTTCACCGGCGGCGTGAACGTCGCCACCGTGGCCCCGGACGGGACGGTGGGCGCATGGGTCTCGACGACGCCGCTGCCCCAGGCTCTCGTGGATGCCCGCGCGGCGGCCTGGCAGGGGAAGCTCTACGTCACGGGCGGTTGCACCGTGGCCAGCGCCGTCGCCTCCGTGTACATGGCCCCGATCCTGCCGGATGGGACACTGGGCGCATGGATCACGCTCGCGTCGATGCCCCAGTCCAAGGCCGCCCACGGATTCGCGATCGACAACGGCACGCTGGTGGTCGCCGGCGGGTATGACGCGGGGAATGCGGTCACGTCGTCGGTGTACACGGCGCGGGTGCTGCCCAATGGGACGATCGCCCCCTGGCAGGCGCAGGCCCCGCTGCCGTTCGCGACCTGCCACTGCCAGGGCGTCATGGTGGACGGCCGCTTCTACGTACTCGGCGGACTGGGCGCTTCGTCGCTGACGAATACCCAGATTGCCGCCCTGAATCCCGACGGCACCCTCGGCGCGTGGTCGGCCGGAACCCCGCTCACCACGCCCCGCGACTCCTTCTGGGCCGCGGCGGGGAAGGGGAAGATCTACATCGGCGGCGGCGAGAACGGGGTGACGCTGCTCGCGACCGTCCATTGGGCGCCGGTGCTCAGCGACGGGTCGCTCGGCGCCTGGAGCGCGACCACTCCGATGGCGACCGCGCGGTACGCCATCGAGGCGGTGATGACCCGGGGCGACCACCTGTGCGTGGCCTGCGGGCGGGTGGCCTGCCCCGCGGCGCCCGCGTCCACCGGCGCGGTTTTCGCGGCCTCGGTCGTCCAGAACATCGTTCCTGCACCGGCCGCCGCGTATGCCGACCTCGCGGTGGCCAACGGGACGACGTATGACTACCTGGTCCGCGCCATGGATGACCAGGGGAACCTCTCGGCCACGTCCCTGGAGGCCGCCGCCACCCCGACCAGCGGCCTGCTGGTGCACAAGACGGTGTCGCCCCTCGGGCCCGTGTGCGCGGGCGCGGCGCTCACCTACACCATCTCGTGGAGCAGCGTGGGGCTCTCGACGCTGTACGGCATCACGATCACCGACACGCTCCCGAACGGCACGAAGTACGCGGCGCCGAGCCTGGTCTTCTCCGCGGTGGCGGACTGGCTGGGAACGCAGGCGCTCTCGGCGTCCGCCTGGGCCAACTCGGCGGGCGGGCCGTGGGGCTTCGGGGAGCCCGCGAACAACGCGGCGCCGCCCAAGGTGCTGCGGTGGGTCGTCGGCCGGGTCGCCCCGGGCATGTCCGGGTCGCTCTCGTATGCCGTCACGGTCTCGTCGACCCTGCCGGACGGCGCCCTGGTCGTGAACAGCGCCTCCGCAACCATCCAGGGCGAGAGCGGCCGGTACCCGACCGAGCAGCCCGCGACGCCGGTGGCAATGCCGGTGCTGCAGGCGGCCGCCGCCTCGCCGCCGGCCGTGTCCATCGGCCAGTGGTTCGCGGTGACGCTGACCATCACGAACGCGGGCAGCGCCGACGCGACCGTGGTGACCGCCACGGCGTTTGTGGCGCCCGGCGCCACGCGGGTGGCCTGGCAGGCGGGGGCCGTGCCCGCCGGGCCGCTGACGATCCTGGCGGGAACCGCGACGACGTTCACCTGGACGTACTCGGCTGCGGGGTCCGGGTTCGTGAAGTTCTCGCTGACCGCCTCGGGGCTGGCCTGCGGGGCGGTGCCGGTGCTTGCGGGCGCGGCCACCTCGACGACGGTCCAGACCCCGGCCAACCTCGATGCGTTCGTGGCGGCGTACGGTGGAACGGTCTGCCTCGGTCAACCCTTCCTGGTGACGGTCACCGTGACCAACACGGGGCAGGAATCGGCGCTGGGCGTGGCCGTCCCCGCGCCTCCGTTCACGCCCGCCGGCACCGGGGCCGTCACGCTGGTAGCCGGGCCGACGCCCGCGCTGCCGGTGACCGTCGCGGGGGGCGCGGCCCGCACGTTCACCTGGACCTTCACGGGCGCCTCGCTCGGGGCCGTGGTGCTGACGACCACCGTCGCCGGCACCAACGCCAACGACGGAGCTCCCGTCACCACGGGCCCGGTGTCCTCGCCAGCCGTGACGGTCGCGTCCGCCGGGGCGCTCTCCGGCCTGGCGTCGTCGCCGCCGCTGGTCTCCACCGGCCAGTGGTTCACGGTCTCCCTGACCGTCACCAACACTGGAGGCGCGGCCGTCACCGGCCTGACCGCGACGGTGTACGCCGCGCCCGGGAGCGCGCTGGCGGTGCTCAAGGCGGGCCCGGTCCCGGCCGGTCCGCTCACCCTGGCGGGCGGCACCGCCACGACCTTCGTCTGGACGTACTCCGCTTCCGGCGCCGGGCTGGTGGCCTTCACCGCCACCGCGAACGGCATCGCGTGCGGGGCGCCCGTGCTGGCGGCGGGAACCGTCTCGACCACGATCGAGGCCGCGGCCTCGCTTGCCGCCGCGTTGGACGCCGCGCCCGCCTCGGCCTGTCTCGGCGCCACCTACCTCATTACCCTGACGGTGACCAATGCGGGGCAGGCGGATGCCGTGTTCACCGCGCCTGCCGCGGTCAGGGTGACCGGCACGGGGGGCCTCACGCTGGTCGCCGGCCCGAATCCGGGGACGCCCGTGACGATCGCGGGCGGGGCCACGGTCATGTTCTCGTGGACCTACACGGGCAGCGCCGCTGGCTCGCCGGTCCTCTCCACGACCGTGTCCGGCGCCGACGCGGTCTCGGGCCGCGCCGTCGCCGCGTTCACGGCTTCGGCGCCCGTCAGCGTGTTCGCGCCCGGGGCGCTGGCGGCGGCGCTGGCCGCGCCGAAGACGGTGGGGATCGGCCGGTGGTTCGCGGTGTCGCTGACCGTGACCAATACCGGCGGCGCGCCGGTGACAGGGGTGCTGCCGGGCCTCGCGGCGGGGCCGGGTGGCGCCCTGGTCACGTGGGAAGCCGGGCCGGCGCCTGCGCCAGACCCCAGACGATATTCTGGATCGCGATGGTCAGCGT
>CAYNUZ010000170.1:0-5582 GCA_964400385.1 uncultured bacterium
CCCGCAGCGACTCCGCCGGGGCGACGTCGTCCACGAGCCCGCGCTTGTAGGCCTCCCGTGCGGGCACCTCGCGGCCCGTGAGGATGAGCGGCAGGGCCGCGGAGATCCCGAGGAGTCGCGGCAGCCGCCAGGTGCCCCCCCAGCCCGGCAGGATGCCCAGCTTCACCTCCGGCAGGGCGATCCGGGTGGACGCGGCATCCGAGGCGATCCGGTACCGGCACGCCAGCGCCAGCTCGGTGCCCCCGCCCAGGCAGACCCCGCCCACCGCGGCGACGACCGGGACGGGCCAGTCCTCCAGCTGGTTCATGAACGACTGGCCGTCCCGCGACACGGCCTCGCCCTCGGCCCGCGGGTCGGCCGCATCCTGGAGCGCCCGCATCGCCTTGAGGTCCGCCCCCGCGAGGAAGCAGTCGCGCTTGCCCGACGCCAGGACGACTCCGCGGATCGAGGCGTCCGCGCGCAGGAGGTCGAGCTCCGCCTGCAGCTCGTGCAGGAAGCCGGCCGACATCACGTTGAGCTTCGCCTCCGGCTGGTCGAACGTGACCACGGCGATCCCGTCCCGGCGGTCGGAGGTGATCATGCCCTGGTCCGTTCGAGGATCAACGCCGCGCCCTGTCCGCCGCCGACGCACAACGACGCGAGCCCGACGCCGAGCCCGCGCCGCTTCATCTCCTTGAAGAGGGTCAGGACCAGCCGCGTCCCCGAAACGCCCACCGGGTGGCCCAGCGCGATCGCGCCGCCGTTCACGTTGAGCCGGGCGAAATCCAGGGTCCCCAACGGCGCCGCCCGGCCGAGCTGCTCGCGCGCGAAGGTCGCGGACTCGAACGCCCGGCCACAGGCCAGGACCTGGGCGGCGAACGCCTCGTTGATCTCGACCAGCTCCATGTCCTTGAGCGTCATCCCCGCGCGCTCCAGCGCCCGCGCCGCCGCATACACCGGGCCCAGCCCCATCCGGGAGGGGTCCAGCCCGGCATAGGCGTACGCCCGCAGGGTCCCGAGCACCGGCCATCCCTCGGCCGCGGCCCGGCCGGCGGTGGTCACGACCAGGGCCGCCGCGCCGTCGGTCAGCTGGCTGGCGTTGCCCGCCGTCACCGTCCCCCACTTCGGGTCGAAGACCGGCCGGAGCCTGCCCAGGGCCTCCATCGTCTGCCCGTTGCGGATGCCGTTGTCCTGCGCCAGCGGCTCGAACTTCGGCGGGATGAAGAGCGGCGTGATCTCCTCCGCCAGCCGGCCCTCCTTCGTCGCGGCCTCGGCCCGCCGGTGGCTCTCCAGCGCATACCGGTCCTGCTCCTCGCGCGAGATGGCGTAGTCCCGCGCGAGCACCTCCGCGGTCTGGCCCATGTTGAGCCCGCAGACCGGGTCGGTCAGCGCCTCCATGATCCCCACGCGCGGCGTGAAGAAGGCGGCCTTGAGCTTGAGCAGGGCGCGGACCTTCGCCCCCACGGCCTTCGCACGGCGCCACTCGTCCAGCCAGAACGCGAACGCCTGCGGCCACACCAGCGGGGCCTGCGACATGGACTCCGCCCCGCCCGCGATCGCCGCCTCCGACTGCCCGGCCATGATCTTCTCGGCCGCGGACGTGATGGATTCCATCCCCGACGCGCAGTTGCGGGAGACCGTCCGAGCGGGGATGGTCCGGTCGAGGCCCGCCCGCAGGGCGATCACGCGCGCGACGTTGGCGGCCTCGACGGGGTTGCCCACGCACCCCATCACCACCTCGTCCACCGCGTCCGGCTTGAGGTTCAGCTTCGCCATGAGCGCGACCAGCGCCTGCCGGCCCAGCTCGTACGCCGGCAGCTCGCGCGCCACGGTGCCGGCCTTCACGAACGGCGTCCGCACGCCGTCCACGATCACGATGCGCGATTCCGGTCCGCTCATGACGTTCCTCCCCGCCGCTTCCGGTCCTCCTCGACCAGGACCCGCCGGAGCAGCTTGCCGATCTCGGTCCGCGGCAGCTTCGCCCGGAGCTCCAGCGCCTTGGGCGTCTGGAACCCGGACAACGACGCCCGGCAGAACGCGATCAGCGCCTCGGGCGTGGCCGCCGCGCCGGGCTTGAGCACGACGAAGGCCTTCACCATCTCCCCCAGCTTCGCGTCGGGCACCCCGACCACGCCGGCGTCCTGCACCGCGGGATGCCGGAAGAGGACCTCCTCAATGTCCCGGGGGTAGACGTTCTCCCCCCCCGACTTGATCATCTCCTTTTTCCGGTCCACGATGGTGAAGAACCCCTCCTCGTCCATCTGGGCGATGTCGCCCGTGTGCAGCCAGCCGTCCCGCAGGACCTCCCGGCTTTCCGCCTCCCGGTTCCAGTACCCGCGCATCACCTGGGGGCCCCGCACGCACAGCTCCCCGGGGCTGCCCGCCGCGACGGCGCGATCCCCGGTCTTGAGATCCACGAGCTTGGCGTCGGTCGAGGGGAACGGCACCCCGATCGTCCCGATCTTGCGCCGCCCGAAGAGCGGGTTGCAGTGGGTCACGGGGGAGGCCTCGGTCAGCCCGTACCCTTCCACCACCCGGGCCCCGGTGACCGCCTCGAAGGCCTCCTGGGTCTCCCGCATCAGCGGCCCGGCCCCGGACAGGCACATCTTGAGCGAGGTGAGGTCGTACCGCCGGACCCGCGGGTGCGCCGCGATCCGCTGGTAAAACACCTGGACGCCGGGAAACACCGCGGGCCGGAACGCCTGGATCGCCCGCATGACCGCCTCCGCCTCGAACCGCGCCTGCAGGATCATCGTCCGGGCATTGCGCACCGACAGGTTCATGCCCACCGTCATGCCGTACACGTGGAAGCACGGCACGACGAGCATGCAGGCGTCCGACCCTTCCGGCGTCGAGCCTTCCCAGGCGCGGCTCTGCTCGACGTTGGCGATGAGGTTGCGGTGGGTCAGCATCGCCGCCTTGGGGGTCCCGGTGGTGCCGCCGGTGTACTGGAGGAGGGCCAGGTCCTCCGGCCCGATCGCGGCCACGGCCGCGGTCGCCGCGGTCCGGGACAGCCGCCCGCCGAAATCCTCGCCGAGCCTCCCGGGAGGCATCCGGACCTTGCCCAGCAGCCGCCCGAGCTGGAGCTTGACCCGGTCGGCGAACGGCAGCTCGCCGGCCAGCCGCGAGACCAGCAGGTGCTGGAGCGGCACGTCCCGGACCCCGTCGAGGAACCGGCCGAGCAGGACGTCGAGGGCGACCAGCACCTTCGCGCCGGAGTCCCGGAGGCAGTTGGCCATGTCCTGGGCCGTGCCCAGCGGGTTGACCTGGACCACGACCGCGCCGATGCGCAGCGCCCCGTAGTAGGCCACGACCTCGTGCGGGACGTTCGGGAAGAGCAGCGCAACGCGGTCGCCGGGCCGGACCCCGAGGTCGGCCAGCAGCGCCGCGCACCGGCCGACCTCTGCCTGCAGCTCCGCGAACGTCCGCGTCCGGCCCATGAACCGGACGGCCGGCCGCTCCGCGAACCGCTCGGCCGTGCGGTCGAGCTGGACCGGCAGGGTCACCGCGGGAATCGCCACCTCGTGCGGGACGCCCGGATCGTACGCGGCCAGCCACGGCTTCTCCGTCATCGTGTTCCATCATAGGGTGGCGCACCGGCCGCCGGGGGGGAGGGGTCTGGTACAATCCCAGCCATGTTCCGCCGCGCCCTCGCCCCCCTGCTGGCCGCCGCGCTGCTGGCGTGCGCCGGCTGCTCCAGCCCCAAGGTCACCTACAAGGGGCTGAAGCTGGTCCGGATGCCGGTCACCAAGGTCACGGGCAAGGATGTCGAGCAGTTCCTCTCGCAGATCCGGGGCCAGATGGCCAAGGCCACCCCGCTGCCGCTGGGCGCCGCGCTCAAGCAGGGCGACCGGGCGGTCATCGACTTCGAGGGGCGGATCGGCGGCACGGCCTTCACGGGCGGCACCGCCACGGCCTACCCGATCGTGCTCGGCTCGGGCCAGATGATTCCCGGATTCGAGGAGGGGATCGTCGGCATGCACTCGGGCGACTCCAAGGACCTGCACGTGGCCTTCCCGAAGGACTATCACGAGCCGTCCCTGGCGGGGAAGGCCGCGGTCTTCCATGTGACGGTCCGCGGCGGCGAGTCGCTGGTCCGCCCCCCGCTGGACGACGACTTCGCGCGCAAGGTCAGCGGCGGCCGGATCACCAGCCTCGACGACCTGCGCAAGGCCGCGCGCGACCAGGTGACGCAGAACCGGATGCAGCAGGCCGAGGCGTCGCTCAAGTCCCAGGCGGCGGAGGCGCTCCTGGCCCAGTGGCCCAAGGCGCCGAGCAACCGCGAGGTCACCCGCGAGCTCGATCGCGTGGTCCAGCAGCAGCTCCAGGCCGCGAGCCAGCGCGGGGTCGGCCCCGCGCAGGGCGGGCCGGACGCGGAGGCCCTGCGCCGGCAGAACCGGCCGGGCGTCGAGCGCAGCGTGAAGCTGAGCGCGGTGCTGGCCTCCATCGCGCGGCAGGAGAACGTGGTGGTCACCGACGCCGAGGTCGAGTCCATGGGCGCCCAGATGGGCCAGGCCCAGGGGCAGGATCCCCAGCAGTTCATGACGATGATCAAGCAGAACAAGCTCATCGACGTCCTGCGGCGCCGGATCCTCGAGGACCGGATCATGACCATCGTCCTCCAGAACGCCATGATCCTCGACAACGACCCGGGGGCGGCCGCCGCCCGGAAGTAGCGCCCGGCGCGCGGCCGCGCGCCGCGTTGACTCGCCCCCGACTCCGCCGGTAGCATGAACCCAGACCCAGATGCCCGGCCTGGAACCGCAAACCCTCAAGCAGTTCATCCTCTTCCAGGACTGCACGTCCGCTCAGCTGGCCCAGGTGCTGACCATCGCCCGCGAGCGCCGGTTCCAGAAGCGCCACACCATCTTTCTCGAGGGCGAGAAGGGCAACTACGTCGTCCTGATCGTCTCCGGCATCGTCAAGATCTCGCGCTCCTCCTCGGACGGCCGGATCAAGACCCTCGCCCTGCTCCGGCCCAAGGACTTCTTCGGGGAGATGGCCCTCTTCCTCCCCGGCCGGGAACGCTCGGCGACCGCGGAGGCGATGACGGAGTGCCGCGTCATCACCATCGACCAGAACGACTTCGAGAAGCTGCTCAAGGAGAACCCCGGGATCTCGCTGCGCATCATCCAGACGCTCGCCCACCGGCTGCTGGCCGCCAACCGGCAGATCAAGACGCTCGCGCTGGGCGACAGCCACTCGAAGCTGGCCGACCTGCTGATCGTGCTGAAGGACGAGTTCCCGCAGCCGTCCGGCGCGCCGCCGACGATCCCCCTCACCCACCAGGAGCTGGCTGACCTGGCCGGGCTCTCGCGCGAGACCACGACGCGCCTGCTCAACACCTTCGAGCACGAGGGCGTCGTCAAGCTGAAGTCCCGGCAGGTCGCGCTCACCAACCTCGAGACCCTGAAAAGCTACGCGACCTGAGCCCGGAAGGGCCGGGCGTTCCGTGACCCCCCTTCTGGCCGCGGCCTGGACGGCGGCCTGCCTCGGGATCTACCTCGCCGCCTGGCTTCCCGGATTCGATCCGCACTGGACGGGGTGGTGCTGGACCACGCCGTGGCCGGGGGCGGGGGCGCTGGCCGCCGCCCTCGGCCGGC
>CAYNUZ010000171.1:0-5574 GCA_964400385.1 uncultured bacterium
CGACTGAGCTCGGCGCGGCCGCGGTGTCCGGCACGGCGCCGGCCGAGGCGGACAACGGGCCGCCGCCGCCCGAGGCGCTGGTCGCGATCGGGGCGGACGCCTACGTCAGCCTCTCCTGGCTCCCGTCCCCGGCCGGGTCCATCCTGGGCTACAACGTCTACCGCAGCACCGAGGAGGGGTCCTACGGGACGGTCCCGGTCAACCGGTCGCTGGTCACGGGCACCGAGTTCATCGACAACGCGGAGAACTCCACGAGCGGGGCCGATAACGGCACGACCTACTACTACGTCGTGCGGGCGGTGGACGCGGAGGGCCGGCTGAGCGCCGCGTCCGAGGGGGCCCGGGCGCGGCCGGAAGGGGCGCCGGTCATCAGCGAGATCCCCAAGGTGGACTACGGGTTCGGGGAGAGCCAGCTCGCCGTCTCCGGCCGCAAGGTGGTGTCGCTGGGGTACACGATCCGGACCCCCAAGAACGCGCCCGGCGTCTCGCAGCTCTCCGGCTCGCAGTCCCAGCGGCTCGACCTCCAGCAGCAGCTCCAGGTGCGGCTGAACGGCACGGTGGGGAAGAAGATCAGCGTGGACGTGGACTACGACGACACCGCGCCCGACCAGACGCGGCAGCGGCTGTCGGTGGTGTACGCCGGCGACCCGCAGGAGGTCTTCCAGCGCGCCGAGTTCGGCGACATCCGGCTGCAGCTCTCCGACACCGAGTTCACGGGGTACGACAAGCAGCTCTTCGGGATCCGGCTCCAGACCCGGCTGACGGAGAAGCTCCGGACCACGGTGATCGCCACCCAGACCCAGGGGATCAACGCCAGCGAGCAGTTCGTGGGGTCCAACGCCAAGCAGGAGATCGACATCCCGGACTACGCCTACGTCAGCCAGAAGTACTACTACATCTCCAATCCCGACACCGTGAAGAAGAACCTCGGCATCAAGCCCGGGTCCGAGCAGGTGTGGGTGGACGACGGCCTGTCGGGCACGGACGGGCCCAGCACGGTGACGGTGGGGGCGCGCCACTTCGACCGCCAGTACCAGGGCGTGGACTATTCGATCGACTACGCCACGGGCGTGATCAACTTCAACCGCAGCATCGGCAACCAGTACGCGATCGCGGTGTCGTTCACGTACGGCAACGGCATCGACGTGTCGTTCGCCAACGGCCCCAACCAGCCGCTGTCCGCCGCTGACAACGCCTCGATGCGCTCGAACTTCGACATCACCACGACGTACTGGGCCGAAACCACCGTGGACAGCCACCTGATCCTGGACGCGCAGCCCGGGGACGCCCACATGATCACCAACTGGTACCAGCTCGGGTACCGGAGTATCGTGCCCAAGGATTTCGACCCGGAGTTCACGATCCGGGTGAACGACGCCAACAACCACGAGCAGACCGGGATCATCGCGCCGGTCCTGGATTCGGACTTCTACGACTTCGGGATCCTCAAGGTCACGAACGACCCGGCCAACTGCCAGCGCAACACCCTGCAGCCGGAGTGCCCGGCGGCGGTGCCGCCGTGCCCGCTCCCCGCCTGGGTGAACCCGCTGTGCCACAACATCCCGTCGGTGCGCGAGCAGCCGTTCGCCTACGACCCGCAGAACAACCTCTACCCGCAGAACGCGTACGCGTACGGCAACACGCCGCGGGGGAGCGCGGGGTACTACCGGATCCACATGCGCTTCCTGACCCGGGTGTTCTCGTACCGCCTCCGCAACATCAACGTGGTGCGCGGCAGCGAGCGGATCACCCTGGACGGCCGGGTGCTGTCGCGGGACGTGGACTATTTCATCGACTACGACTTCGGGCAGGTGACGTTCCTGCGGCCCGAGCAGATCCGGTTCGACTCGAAGGTCCAGATCGACTACGAGTACCTGCCGTTCGGCGGGCAGTTCCAGAGCCTGCTGCTGGGCGGCCGGGCCCAGTACGCCGTGTCGGACAAGACCTCGGTCGGCGCCACGTACCTCTCCAACCGGGCGCAGGCGCCGCAGGACGCGCCGTCGCCCACCGCCGCGCCGAAGGCCACCTCCATCGGCGGCGTGGACGGGCACACCTTCCTGTCCCGCGGCGACCTCTCGCAGGTGGTCCGGATCTTCCCGGGCTTCGAGAAGACGGTCCTGCCGCTGGAGATGGAGGTGCGCGGCGAGGCGGCCCGGTCGGACATCAACCCGAACATCTACACCCAGCCGGGCGTGGACGAGCAGGGCGTGGCGATGATCGACAGCATGGAGGGGGTGGACGACATCATTGATGCGGGGACGGAGGCGTCCACCTGGTTCCCGGCGTCCGTGCCGGAGGGCGGGATGACCCCGGCGGACCGGACCGCGAACCTGTCGTGGCACACCAACCAGGGAGGCCATTTCAGCTCGCTGGCCCGGACGCTGGACCTCGACTACGGGAACCTCGGCCCGAACACGTGGAACGGGATCCGGTACGTGCTTTCGCCCGTGGGGATCGACCTCACCAACTACCAGTACCTGGAAATGTGGGTCTACGGCGACGGCTCGGGCAACCAGCTCTCGGTGGACCTCGGCGTCATCAGCGAGGACTCGAACGGCAACGGCGCGCTGGACACCGAGGACACCAACCGGGACGGCGTCCTCAACGCCGGCGAGGACACGGGGATCCCGCCGACGGCGGGCCTGCCGGCGAACCCGGCGTTCTGGGGCGGGCCGGGCACGATGTCGAACGGGATCTGGCCCGGGCCGGGCGGGACGCTCCTGAACACCGAGGACATGAACGGCAACGGGAGCCTGGACGCGGTGAACCGGTACTTCGAGTACCGGTTCAAGGTGGACTGGACGGGGTGGAACTACGTCAAGATCCCGCTCAGTTTCGGGCAGTCCGGGCAGGACATCTCGGTTTCCACGGCCGCGCACCCGGTGACGGTGAGCCTCCTGCGCTCCGTGTCGGCGCCGGACAAGGCGGTCGTGAAGCAGGTGCGCCTCTGGCTCCAGAACGCGAACCCGGGCAAGACCTCCGGGTTCATCCGGCTGGAAAACCTCGGCGTGACGGGGAACCGGTGGCAGCTCAAGACGACGCCCGACGCCGCGGTCCCGCTCGACAACACGCGGTACAACGTGAGCGCGATCAGCCTGGAGTCCGCGGCCGAGTACGTGCCGCTCCTCAAGTTCTTCGTGGTGCGCGAGACGGGCGGGGAGCGGCAGGAACAGTCGTTGCGGATCGACTACAATCTCTTCGATGACCTCGGCGGGACGTATTATGCGTCGCGGACATTCCCCACGCCCATCAACCTGCTCGACTACCAGGAGCTCCGGTTCGAGGTCTACAAGGCCCACTCGATCAACAACAACGCGGGGGAGTTCCTGTACCTGCGGACCGGCGGGGACGAGCGGAACTACTTCCAGTTCTCGGTCCCGCTGGACCACATCGGGCCGGGCTGGCAGACCGTGACCATCAACCTGCGGGACGACCGCAACCGGTCGAAGGCGGGCACGCCCACACTCTCGGCCGTGCGGCAGTTCTCCTTCGGCGTCGTCCGGTACGACCCCCAGGCTGCCAATGCGCCCGAGAGCCTGTGGATCAACAACCTCCGGCTGGTGACGCCCCAGCACAAGGTGGGGTTCGCCCGGAAGGTCAACGTCCGGATGTCCACGCCCATGGGCGCCACCTTCCTCGTGGACCCCAACCAGGAGATCCTGCCGGCGAATGCCGGGCTGATCCTCGATACCACCTACCGGGAGCTGAACAACGACTTCCGGCTGATCGACCAGCCCACGTTCCTGGCGAACGACCAGCACCACCGGACGTACGCCTCGGTGGCGCAGGTGCGCCGGATCCCCAAGCTGCCGATCACGGCCAACCTCAACCACGACGACTCGTTCGTCGAGTCCCAGCACCGGGACGATCCGGTCTACTTCTTTGCGCCCGACCGGGTGAGCGACGCGTACGCGGTGACGGTCTCCAGCGAGCACCTCGCGCCCATTTCCGTGGCGGTGGCGGCCAACCGCAACGAGGAGACCGTGCACTTCCTGACCGGGGTGGCCGGAGCGGACTACGCGCGGGTGAACTGGAGCGCCAATCCCACGGTCCGCGCGCCCCTGGACGGCTCCTTCCTGTACGTCCCGCTGGGCAGCAACGGCGAGGTCTCGGGGTCGGCGCGGTACACGAAGGACCGGTGGAACTACGAGCCCTCGAAGTACTTCACGACGCTCGTGGACCGGACGAACGAGACGCTGGACGAGCAGTACGACGCGCACACGACCTACAAGCCGCTGACCTGGCTCAAGAAGGCCTTCCCGATGGCGGCGGGCCTCTCCACCGGGCCGCGCGCCGGCTACCGGCTGTCGCGGACGCGGGGCGTCGTGGGGTCCATCCAGGTCTCGAACATCGCGAACCCCAATTCGATCAACAGCCGGAACCGGTTCACCCCGGTCACGCAGGAGATCAGCGCCGGGCTCGACAACCGGCTGGACTCGCTCAAGGGCCTGACCCCGTCGGTGAACTACGCCGGCAAGGCGCGCAAGGACTTCACGCTCCTCAACCTCTCCACGGAGAGCCGCCTGACGAACTCGGTGGACATCCGGCCCGGGGACTGGGTGAAGCTGTTCAACGACCAGACCTTCAACCTGGGGTACACGATCGAGACCACCGCCCAGTACTACGACCAGACGACCATCGTGGGGGGGCGGACGGTGATCCTCGACGACGTCCTCAAGCGCGTGCCGCAGAAGGACATCTGGGACGTCCACCGCAAGGACGACACCCTGACCACGGCCAACACCTTCGCCGAGACGTACATCGCGGGCGGCAGGCTGGTGTTCTGGCAGACCATCCAGGCGACCCCCAACTACAGTTTCCGGGAGGACACCCGGCTGGCCCAGAAGCTGCGCACGCGCACCACCTCCACCAATGCGGGGACGGGCGTGTCGCTCATGAAGGGGGAGCTGATGGACAAGGCCTTCCGCTTCACGCCCCTGTTCTGGATGCACCCGTCGGGCCCCGAGGTGAACTACAGCTACCGCAAGCAGGTGCAGTTCGACTTCAAGAACCAGCCGACGCAGATCACAGAGGGGAACAACGTCACCGGGCTGCTGCCGTTCGCCCCCGTGAAGAACATGACCGGGTCGCTCACGTACAACGCCGACATCGCGGTGTCGCGCCTGCCGGTCCAGCAGATCAAGACCATCACCCGCAGCCAGCGGCCGGGGGTCCAGCTCGGGTACAGCAAGAACGCGGGGATCGAGTTCCCGCTGATCTGGTGGCGCATCAAGCTGTCCAACCTGTTCACGATCCGGCACACGTTCACGATGAACTACATCGACAACGTGTCGTTCGGGCAGCTCACGGGGACGAAGAAGGCGCAGGAGATGCAGGACTTCACCGAGTTCGAGTACGAGATGCTGAAGGGCATCAGCCTGCGCTTCCGCGCCCAGTTCGACAAGGTCAACAACAAGACGGTCCCGACGGAGAACTTCAAGGCCTACTCGCTCTTCGGGACGTTCCTGTTCAACTTCTGATGCGGATCCTGGCGCTGCTCCCCCTCCTCTGCGCCGCCGCCGGGCCGGCCCGCGCCGCGGCCAGCCTCGCGGTGGCCCAGGCGCAGACCCCGTC
>CAYNUZ010000172.1:0-5476 GCA_964400385.1 uncultured bacterium
CGGGCGGCGCCTTGACGATTGAGCAAGGAGCGCTCCACCCCGGCGTGTACCGGCTGGACGGGCTGGACCGGCTGGCGGGATCACCGGCCCTGCGGCGGGACCTCGAGCGCCTCGTCCCGGTGGAGCGGATCGCGGCGGGATGGGCCCCGGGCGAAGCCGCCTTCGCCGCCCGCGCGCGCGCGGTGCGGCTCTACTGACTCACGCAGCCCGTTACTGGACCGCGACGCGGAAGCAGGCGCACCCGGTCGCGTTCACGTTGACGTTGTGCACCGTCCAGCGGAGCCACTGCGCCGTGGCGGGCAGCGGCCCGGCGGCCACGGTCGCGAAGCTGGCCGCCGGCGGCACGGTCGCCGAGGTGGCCGTGGAATAGGCCACGTCCAGGGTCACCCCGCCGCCGGAGTTTCCGCAGTTCATCGCCGTCACGTTGTCCGGCACGTAGGTGGTCCCGCGGGGCACGGCGTCCGTGATCGTGAACGAGAACGCGCTCGTGGACGAGTAGTTGCTCCAGCACAGCCGGAACTGCACGGTGTCCCCCGAGGCGGCCACGGTCAGGCGCTGCTCCTTGGTGAACTTGACGTCCACGCCCACCACCATGAACGAGGCCAGGCCGGTGATGGACCCGTCGATGGTGTCCGAGACGACGATGGACTGCTGGCCCAGCGTGATGAAGGTGACGTTGACGAACACCTTGACCCCGTCCTCGTTGGGGGCCACGTTGCACGTGGCCGCGGCCGACCAGGTGAAGTTGTAGGTGTCCATGGCCGCGTTCTCGATCTTGGCCAGTGGGTCGGTCGCGGTGAAGCTCGAGGTGCCGCAATAGTCGGTCTTGGTGGTGTTCCCCTGGTCCACCACGATCACGGTGATCCAGAAGCTCTGGCCGGTATAGACCACCGGGGGCGTCACGACGAGGTAGTGGATCCCGGTCTGGACGAACGGGCTCGTGTACCCCTTTTCGGACGCCATGCACATGTTGTAGAGGGCGATGGCGTTGGTCGAGCTGGGGCCCGGCAGCACGTTGAACCGCCACGCCCGCTTGAGCGGCGCGGTATTGAGGATCGTGAAGCGCTGGAAGGACACCACCTCGTCGGCCGCGTCGGTGGTGTAGGTCGCGGTATACCCGTCGGACGCCACGGCCTGGATCACCATGCCCTGCTTGGGGCAGAAGATGTCCACGTTGGAGACCGGCGAGGCGGGCGCGGCCTTGTTGCCGCTGCAGTTGTACCCCTGGTCCGCGGTCTGGTGGTACCAGAACTCCTTCCCGGTCTGGTTCCCGTCCGCGGCGTGCATGACCGAGCCGCCGGCGAAGACGGACGGCAGGAAGTCGCCGCAGAAGACCTGGATCGGGCCGCCGCTCAGGAGCTCCACCTTGAACAGCGCCGAGGTGGAGGAGGTGAACCCCTGCCGGTCGAACCCGCCGCAGTACGCGTGCGGGTTGGGCGGCGAGGTCATGCCCGCGAAGAGCCCCGCCGGCACGGTGTCCAGCGCGTTCAGGACCCAGTGGCCGGAGGTCCCCTGGAGCAGGGTCGGGATGGTGGCCGGGCCGGTCCCGTACGGCTCGTACCGCCAGACGCGGTACCGGGCGTCCGTCACCCCCGTGTTGCCCACGACGAATTCCACGTCGGTCCCGCCCGCGTTGGGCGACCCCCAGCCCTCGCCCATGGCGTAGAAGTTGCCCACGCCGACCTGTGACACCACATTGCCGTTGTCCCGGTTCGGAGCCAGGGTCCCGAAGTTGTCCGCCGCGCCCGAGGCGCTCACCGTGCTGAAGGTGTTGTGGCCGGTATGGACGATCAGGGCGGCCTGCGAGGAGATGATCTTGTAGAACCCCTCCTCGGCCGCGGAGGTGCCCATGATGACCCCCAGGCTTTCCGCATCGAGGTCCATGGTGCTCACGTAGTCGTACGTCAGCGTCCCGGCGTTCCACTTGAACAGGTGCGTGGTCGTGGTGAGCGTGGGGTCGTAGACCACGCTCGCGTCGGTGCTGGTGTTGATGAGGGTCAGGCTGTCGCCCAGCGTCGGGCCGGAGGCGGCCCCGTTCGTCTGGCGGTACGTGTAGATCGTGAATCCCCGGTACGTCATCGTCGTGGTGGGGTTGTAGAAGTGGTGGTCCTGGTTGTTGGCCAGCACCAGCGACCGGGTCTGCCAGAGGACCGGCGAATTCGAGACCATCTTGTAGATCAGGTGGTAGTTGTACGTGGGGCACGTGGCCACCAGGTTCACGGGCTTGTACAGCGCCGGCGCCCGCTCCACCTTGCAGCCGCCGTACCCGCCGGGGTCCAGCGAGGTGAACCCCCCGCTGCACGTCCCGATGAACGACCCGATGGGCGGGGAGACGCCGCCGAAATCGGGCCACGGGCCGCCGAGGATCTCCAGCCCGTACAGGCTGAAGTCGGTCTTCTTGTTGAGCGGCCAGAACGGGAGGAAGATGCCCGGACACGTGGTGTTCCCCGCGTCGCCGCCGTAGTACGAGGTGTAGCTGATGTAGGTCGTGGGCAGGAAGACCGGGGCGAGGTGCGTGAAGAAGGCCGCCTTCCCCGAGTGCCCCGTGCCGTTCACGCCGGAGAACCCGTACTCCAGGAAGGAGGCGATGTTGACCGCGGTGGCGCCGCCCGCGGTCTGGGGCCGGACCGAGCCCTTCCAGCGCAGCGAGAGCGTCATGCCCGGCGGCATGTCCAGGTTCCACGTCAGGATCGTGCGGCCGCCGCCGACCACGCGGCCGGGAGTCGCCGCCGCGCACCCCGACGGCGTCATCGTCCACCCCGTGCAGGGATCGTCGAACCCGAGGTTCGGCCCCCAGGGGTCCAGCTCGACCGGCACCGTGTCCCAGATGTGGACGTTCCACCAGGTCTTCGCGGGCGAGACGTTGCGCAGGAAGAGCGTGTAGGTGATCTCGTCGGGGGGCTGGCCCAGGCTGCTGGAGAACAGGATGTCGTTGTCGGCGTCCTCGTAGAAGAAGAACCGCTTGATGACGGTATCGGCGCCCGGCGAGACCGCGCCGGCGGACGCGCACGTGCTGCCGCCGAAGGACACCATCGCCCGGTTCGAGAGCCGCGCGTTCTCCGGCGCCGCCACCGGGCCGGAGGCCGGCTCCCACGGCTGGTTCCCCCAGTCCACGGAGAGCTGGAACGTCACGAACCCCGTGGGCCCGCCGGCCACCGGGAAGGGGCCCGGCAGCGTCCAGCGCAGCCGCAAGGGCGGCCCGAGGTCGGGGTCCCAGAACGTGTCCGGCGCGGGGGTCGCGGAGCCCGGCAGGTACGTCGTGTACGTGGGCATCGAGTCCAGGATGGTGATGGGGGAGAGGGCGGCGGTGCCGGGGCGGCCGTAGTACAGCGTATAGGTGATCGTGTCGCCCGGCGCGGCGGTGTCCTTGTCGGCGGTCTTGAGCACGTAGACGATCGTCTTCGGGCTGGGATCCTGCACCTGCGACCACGGCTGGGTGCACCCCTCCTCGTCGCTGATCCCGCCCGGGCTGGCCGGGTTGCCCACCGGGTCGTAGTTGGGACCCAGCGCGATCGTGGCGCCGCTGACGGGGCACGGCGCCACGTCGGTCCAGAACGTCAGCACCACGTCGCACAAGCCCGCGCAATTCACGCAGGGATTCGCGTTGAAGACCAGGGGGACGGCCGAGGCCCAGGTCCAGGTGGGCCGCGGCGTCCCGCTGATGTTCCAGATCCCCGCATACGTCATGGTCTGGTTTGGCGCTGCGCACGGCGCGGTGCAGCCGCCGCAGAAGTAGAGCGCGGACAGGTCGCCGCCGGCCCCCCCGGTGGCCGTCCCGTAGTTGACCATGGTGAGGCCGACCAGGCTGCCCTGGTACGACGTGGGCGGATTCCAGGCGCAGGTCACGGAGTCGCAGTAGACGAGGTCGAACACCGCCACCTGCGCCCGCACCCAGTTGGGAAAGAGGGTGAACGGCGGGGGGTTCGCGCTGTCCATGATGAAGTCCGTGAGGCAGGCCGGTGCGGAACGGGGGAGGGCGGAGAGGACGAGTGCCGCCGCGAATCCGGGAAGCCACCGCCGCCGATGTCTCAAGGAACCTCCATCGCCTGCGCCGCCCCCCTTCCATACTTTATGGGAGCCTGCGGGGCGTGGCAAGGCGGGGGTTACGGGGCGCCCAGGTACGGGATCCGGCGGGGGTTGAACTCGTACGGCCGGGCGACGGCCACGGCCGCCCGGCATCCCGCCACCGCCCCGTGCGCGGCCATCACGCCGCGGTAGTAGTCCATGTAGCGGAAGGAGGAGGCGCCGCCCGTGAAGAGCTCGTGCTGGCGGCAGGACTCCTCCCACCGCGGGAGGTCCTCGGACACGTCCACGTAGAGGGACGGCCGGAAGTCGAACGGATCCTCCCAGTTCTCGGGGCAGAACACCGCTTCCACCCGGTGCGGCGGCGCGGCGGTCTTCACCCGGGCGAGCGGCGCGGTTTCGACCGCCTGCAGGGTGCACACCGCGGACTGGGAGTGGCCGGAATGCCACGAGCCCGGCCAGTGGCAGAGGACGACGCCGGGCTTCCGCTCCCGGATCAGGTCCACCAGCCGGTCCACCACCTCCGGCCCGCCGGCGAACCCGATGTCGGCGTACGGGAAGACCACCAGATCGGCGCCCAGGATCTTCGCCGAGGCCTCGGCCTCGCGCCGCCGCTGGGGGGCGTACGCGGCGGGCGGCTTGGTTCGGTGCCCGCCCTCGCCGAGGGTCACATGGCAGATGGTGGCGGCTCCGCCCTGCCGGGTGTGGGCGGCGATGATGGCGCCCATGGTGACTTCCGCGTCGCCGGTGTGCGCGCCGATGGCCAGCAGGGGGGGAGGCATGGGATTCATGAGGTCCTGGCCATGATCGCATACCGCCGGGTGACGAAGAACCCCGCGCGCTCGTAGTACGGCTGGGCCCGGCCGGTCTCTCCGAACCAGCAGAACCGGTACCCCTGCGCGCGCATCCGGTCCAGCAGCCGGTACAGCATCAGGGTCCCGATACCGCGGTTGCGGAAGGCCGCGGCGATGCCGAAGGGCCCGACATGGTCCGCCTCCAGCCGCTGGCAGAACCCGATGACCCGGCCACCCCGCCGCGCCACCACGATGTCCCCGGGGTCGTCACCCCGCCGCTCCTTGTCGTCGAGGAACGCGGCCCAGTCCGGGAACTCGGCGGCGAAGAACGCCGCCAGCGCCGGCCGGTCCGGAGGGGCATACGCCACCGCCTCGATGCCGTCGGCGGCGAGCGTGGCCTCCAGCGCCTTCACGTCCGCCGGCCGCTCGTAGTCATAGAGCAGCCGGCCCATGGCCACGGCCTCGGCGGCCTCAGTGAAGCCGCGGGAGGCGAGGAGGCCAAGGCCCCCGGCGTACGCCCGGTCCAGGCCGGCGGTGTAGTACTCGTGCGCGGCGTAGACGACCTTCCGGCAGCCGCGACCGGCGAGGAACGCCAGCGCCCCGTCCAGCAGCCGTCCGCCCAGCCCGCGCCGCCGGGCGTCCGGCGCGACGCCCAGCCC
>CAYNUZ010000173.1:0-5406 GCA_964400385.1 uncultured bacterium
GTACCAGCTCGACTACGGGTTCGCGCTCGACCGGCAGCGCCTCGGCCTGGTCCACCAGGTCTCCTTCCTCCTCCATTTCTGATCCGCGGTCCCGCGGGCGGCCGGTCGCCGCGCTCGCGCTCCTCCTGCTCTCGGCCTGTTCCGGCCGCGAGCGGGTCGTCGCCGTGGTCGGGGACCGCGCGCACTGGCACCTGGAGTGCGTGCGCACGGCGCGGCTCACGGGGGCGCTGGGACGCTGGCTCGGCGCGCCCGCCGACCGGTGGTGGGCGGTGTCCCCGCAGGGCGAGCGGCAGTTCATGCGGCTCATGGACTACCTGGCGGCGGGCGAACACGATCCCCCCGACTACACCGCGCAGGCCTGCGCCCGCCTCGCCGACTGGGGATTCAACGGGCTGGGGTTCGGGACCAACTTCGACAAGCTGGCGGCCTCGGGCTCGACGCTGCCCGTGGTGGACAACCTGGGGGTGGACAACTGGGGCTGCGGGGTGTGGTCCGGCGTCTTCGACGACTGGCACGACGGCACGGTCGAGAAGAACGTCGTCTCGGAGGCCGACGGGCTGAAGGGGTCGCCCCACGTCCTCGGGATCACGTGGGAATATCCCGGCGGCTCGTTCTCGCGCAAGCTGATGCTCGGGTACGCCGCGGGCGACGCGGAGAGCGCCGGGAAGAAGGCGCTGGTGGCGGTCATCCGGGCGCGGTGCGGCGGCTCGGTGGAACGCCTGCGCGCGCGCATGCCGACCATGCACTCCTTCGAGGAGCTCTCGGCCCGCACCGACTGGGACCAGTACGAGGACCTGGACGCCGATGCGGCGGCGTTCGGGGCGCTGGTGTGGGACACGCACGGCCGCGCGATCGCGCGCGCCATGCGCGCGAAACTCCCGGCGTACCTCAACCTGGGGCCCATCCTCAGCCGCGACGCGCCGCTGGACAGCGTGCGGGCGCTGGCGCCGCACGTGGATGCGCTGACGTACGAGATGACGACGGACGACGGGCGGCTGCCGCGCCGCTACCTCGAGGACGTGTACGCCCTCACGGGGAAGCCCGTCCTGGTCCTCGACTTCGGGATGTGCCTCAAGGTGAGCTCCGGCGGCCGGTCGGTGGTCGAGACCGAGGCGGGCCAGGCGATCTGCTACCGCCGCACGGCGGGGGGGTGCGCCGCGCTGCCGTTCGTGATCGGCTGCGCGTGGGCCGGGTACGACGACACGCCGTCGAACGCCTGGGGCTTCGTCGACGCCCAGGGGCACCAGCGCACGCCGCTGATCACCACGGCCCGCGAGACCAACGCCCAGCTGGACCAGGTGCACCGCGCGGGGGCGGGTCCGTACGCGGCGGACTACTTCGCCGAGGACCGGTTCGGGAACGAGCGCCCGCGGCAGGCGATCGGCCGGCTGCCGGGCACGGTGCCGGTGGACGCCGACCTCGGGAACTGGCCGGGATCGGGGTTCTGGCTCAAGGACGTCAAGCTCAGCCGCGACCTGGACCCGGTCGTCTTCCTCGGCGTGCGCGCCGGCTGGGACCGGGAGGGGCTGGTGCTGGGCTTCGAGGTCAAGGACGACGCGGTGGAGCTGCTGGACCCCCGGGTCTACTGGCGGGAGTCCGACTTCATCGAGGTGTTCGTGGACGCGTCGGGGAAGCGCCCCGCCGCCTACGGGCCCGGGTGCTTCCATTTCGTCCTGCTCCCGCGCGGCGGCGGCGCGGACGGGACCGAGGCGCTGGCCATGGCGATGCACCACCCCGGCGACGCGCTCGCGGCCAACGCGTACGCGTTCAAGGCGGTGCCGGTCGTCTCGTCGTTCTTCCGCGGCGTGCGGCAGTTCGAGTCCTCCGTCGGGATCGGGAACCTGGTGCGCCGCACCCGGGTGACGCTGCACGATTCGTCGTGGAAGCTGGGGGCGAAGATCCCGTGGACGGTGCTCGGGATCACCCCGAAACCCGGGATCCGGCTGGGGTTCAACGTGCTGGCGCACCGGATGGGGCAGCGGGAGGAGGAGGCGTTCTGGGCCGCCCCGCGGGGCCGGGAGGGCATCGAGCACCCGCGCGCGTGGGGCCAGCTCGTGCTCGCGGAGCGCGGGGAATGACCCCTCGACTCACGGCCTCCGCCAGCCCGGTGGTCCGCTCGGGGCTGACGCCCCCCGCCGTCCTGGCGCTCTGCCTGTGGGCCGGCGTCGCGTGTGCGGCGGCGCCCGCGGAGGTGATCGAGGATTTTGACCGTGCGCCGCTGGGCCCGCCCGCGCGCGGGATGAAGCTCACGCCGTCGCAGGCCGCGACGGAGTACACGGTGGAGATCGCCGGGGGCGGCGAGCGCGGGACCCGGTGCCTGCTGCTCAAGGCCGTGCCCGCGCGGGCGGGGTGGACCCGCTGGATCCTCGCCCGGACGCGCAACCTCAAGGGCCGGACCGGCCTGCGGTTCGCGGCCCGGGCGGACCGGCCGGTGCAGCTGCGCGCGACGCTGGAGGGGGGCGGCAAGCTGTACTGGAGCGGCACGATCGGCGCGGGGTGGACGACCGTGGACCTGCCGTTCGAGGAGCTGCCGGGCAACGGCCTGTTCCTCCCGGAAAAATTCTCCGCGCTGACCCTCACGGCGGCGCACGACGACGCCGCGCCGGTGGAGGTCCGGGTGGATTCCATCGCCGCGGTCCGCGGCCCCGCGGGACGGCGGACCAGCGTCGGGTTTTCCCTCATGACGCCGCCGCCCGACTGGAAGGACGAGGGCGGCTCCACGTACGGGATCGTCTGGGGCGGGTACCAGGAGGGCGTCCGCCTCTGGTCGTTCTTCACCGATTCCGAGGCCTACGTCCCGGCGTCCCGGCTGGGGCTGACGTGGGCGACGCTGCCGCACCTGCTCACCGGGCGGACGGGCCTGGCGGTGGTCCTCCGGATCGCGCCGGCCCAGCCCGCGTGCCTGGTCCGGCTCGGCCTCACGGAGGCGGAGGGCGAGCGGTTCCTCGCGCTGCGCGACGCGCCGGGCGAGTTCGGCGAGATCTTCGTCCCGTTCGACGCGTTCGTCCCGGACGCGGGCAACAACCTCACGCTGGCCGCGGAGCACCAGAACGGCCGGCTCGACCTCGGGTCCGTCACGGGCTGGCAGCTCGACCTGGTGCCGGTCACCGAGCAGCCCGTGCACGGCAAGCTCTTCGTGCGGGAGGCGTGGGCCGTCAGCCGCTGACCCTCCCCGCCGCGGCGCGGATGTTAGAGTAGGAAGACACATGCAGCGGCCCCCGGCCTCCCGATCCATGATCGCGCGCCGTCCGTCCACCCTCCTGGCGCTGGGGCTGCTGGCCGCGCTGGCCGGGTGCGGCGGGTACAAGGAGAAGGTCACCGAGCGGATCGGCGCCGCCGGGTTCTGGCACCTGGAGCGCGCGCAGACCTCCCGCCTGTGGGCCTGGCTCAACTCGATCGGGTTCATCGCCCGGCACCTCTCCGACGCGGGATACCACGGCGAGCGGTGGTGGTACGTCTCGCCGGCCGGCCAGCGGACGTTCGTGCGGCTGCTCAACGGCGTGGCGCCGGACACGCGCGACGGCGATCCCTCCGGGTTCATCCCCAAGGCAGTTGAGCAGGCCAGGGCGTGGGGGTTCACCGGCCTCGGGTTCGGCGTGGACCCCAACCTGTGGAGCAAGGTGGCGGACACCGCGCCCGCCGTGGCGTCGCTCTCCCTCGACAAGTGGTCGGGCGGGGTGCGGCAGGGCGTCTTCGATCCTTGGTACGGGCCGTCGGTGGCGAAGGCGGCCGAGGCGCTGGCGGGCAGCCTCAAGGACGGCAAGCAGGTCCTCGGGATCCTGTGGGAGTCGCAACCGGCCGGGTCGCCGCGCGCGCTGCTGCTCGCGTACGCCGGCCTCAAGCCCGACACCGTCTCGAAGAAGCGGCTGGTCTCGATGGTGCGCGACGCGTGCCGCAGCGACGTGCGCAACCTCCAGGCGCGGTTCCCCGCCGCCCGCGGGTTCGACGACCTGGCGGACCGGCTGGTCTGGGACCAGTACGAGGCGATCGACCAGGACGCCGAGGCCTTCGCGCGCGTGGTCTACTCCTCGTACGGCGGGCGCGTGCAGCAGGAGGTGCGCGACCGCTTCCCGAACGCGCTGAACCTGGGGCCGATGCTGGACACCACGCTGCCCGTGTCCGTCATCCAGTCCCTCGCGCAGTACGTGGACGTGCTGACGTTCTCCGCCTGGACCCCCGACGGCCGGCTGCCGCGGCGGTTCCTCGAGGACGTGTACCAGGCCACCAGCAAGCCGGTGCTGGTCCTCGATTTCGGGGCCCGGTTGAAGTCCGGGAACGGGCCGGTGGTCCAGACCCCGCAGGGGATGGCGGCGGCGTACCACCGCGGCTTCCTCGGGGCCGCGGCGCTGCCGTTCGTCGTGGGCTTCGGGTGGACCGGGTACCGTGACACGGGCCCCGAGGCGTGGGGCATGCTCGACTACGGCGGCGCGCCCCGCGAGCCGCTGGTGACGGCGGCGACGGCGGACAACCAGGCCGCCGAGACCGCGCACAAGCAGGAGTACGCGCTGCCGACCACCGCGGACCTGTTCCAGACCGACCGGTTCGCGACGGAGCGGCCGAGCCAGGGGATCGGGAAGCTCCCGCCGGGCCTGACCATCAACGGCGACCTGGCGGACTGGCCCAAGACCGGCGCCCTGCTCAAGGCCATGCGGCAGGACCAGGACCTGGACCAGGGCTGTTTCGCGACCGGGCGCGTGGGGTGGACGGACGACGGCCTCGCCGTCTCGGCGGAGGTGGCCGACGCGACGGCCGAGCTGCTGGACCCGCGGGTGTGGTGGCGGGACGCGGACGCGGTCGAGGTGTTCGTGGACGGCTCGGGCCGCCGGGGCGACGGGTACAGCCCCACGACCCTCCACCTCGTGCTCGTGCCGCGCGGCGGCGGGCCGGACGGCCGGTCCGCGGTGGCGATCGCGGTGCACCATGACGGGGACGCGCTCAAGGAGACCGACTGGGCGTACAAGCCGGTGGCGGTCGCCTCGTCGCTGAACCAGGGGGCGGCGGAGCCCGGGCCGTGGTTCGGCCGCGCCCTGGTCAAGCTGGCCGCGCCAGCGTGGACGATCGAGGCGCTGATCCCCTGGTCGGCGCTGGCGACGGCCCCCAAGCCCGAGGCGCGGGTGGGGTTCAACCTCATCGTGCGCCGGATCGCCGGCGGGCGGGAGGACGGCGCGTTCTGGGCCGCGATGCGCGGCGAGGCCGCGCTCGACCACCCGAGCACCTGGGGCGACCTCACGCTCAAGGAGCACGCCGAGTGAGCCGGTGGAGCCGGACGCTGGCCGCGCTCGCCGCCGGGTGGCTGGCGCTCGCGCCCGCCGCGCGCGTGCCGGCGGTGGACGACGACGTGACCCCGGATTCGCTGCCGGATGCCCCGCCGCCGAACGCCGCTCCCATGTCTGCACCTTTTCCGTT
>CAYNUZ010000174.1:0-5375 GCA_964400385.1 uncultured bacterium
TGCTGCACCTGGGCCGGGCCTGGGTGCGGTTCCGGCTCGGCCGGCCGCCCGAGGCGATGGCCGACCTCGCCGCCGCCGCCACGGTGATCCCCGAGGCCGGCACCCTGCCGCTCGCGCAGTTGCCCGCGCTGCTGGGCCAGGCGGCCCGGCAGGTGGTCATGATGACCGGGAACGAGGAGCGGTTCGCCCCGCCGTAACCGGGCGGGACTACTTCGGCGTCAGGGCCTTGAGCGCCGCCGCGATGTCGGCGGGGGTCTTCGAGGCGGCCTCGACCGGCTTGCCCGTGAGCGGATGCGGGAAGGCCAGCCGCGCGGCGTGGAGCGCCTGCCGGCCCAGCAGCGGCGTGCGCGACTTGAGGCCCCCGTACAGGTCGTCGCCCAGGATCGGCCACCCCATCGCGGACAGGTGCACCCGGATCTGGTGGGTCCGGCCGGTCTCCAGCGTGAGCCGCAGCAGCGCCGCCCCCGTCAGGAGCTTCTCGGTGGCATAGTGGGTCACGGATTCGCGCCCCCCGTTCGAGACCACGGTGAACTTCTCCCGGTGCCGGGTGTCCCGGTCGATCGCCGCGTCAATCGTCCCGCGCGGCGGCCGGGGATGGCCGACCACGATGGCGAGGTACTCCCGCTCCAGGTCGTGCCGGGCCACCATCTTCGCCAGCTTCCAGTACGCCTCGTCGGTCTTGGCGACCGCCACGAGCCCGGAGGTGTCCTTGTCGAGCCGGTGCACCACTCCCGGCCGCTGCACCCCGCCGGCGGGCGCGAGGGGGATCTTCATCCCGAGCAGCGCGCTGACGAGGGTGGCTTCCGGCCGCCCCGCGCCGGGGTGCACCGCCAGCCCCGCCGGCTTGTCGGCGATCAGCAGGTGCCTGTCCTGGTAGGCGATCGGGATCCTCCCGTGCGACGGGGTGATGCCCGGCGCCTCCGGCTCCGGCGCCTCCCCGGACAGGACGTCCCCGACCTTGATCTTGTGGTCGGGGGGGATCTTCGCCCCGTTGACCGTGAACGTTCCCGCCTTTAGCCACGCCACGGCCCGGCTGCGCGACACCGCGCAGACCGCCGCCAGCCACGCATCCACCCGCTTCCCCCTGTCTGATTCGGTCGCCTCAGTCCGCATGACCCTTCCAGTCTAGCCTCTTCTGCACGCTGTAATATGGTTCGATCTCGTCGAACCAACAGGAGGCATTCATGAGGATCGCCGTGGCAGGGTGCGGGAACATCGCGGGGCCGTACGCGGAGTCGTTCAAGGTCTATCCGGAGCTGGAGCTGGTCGGGGCCGCGGACTTCATGCCCGAGCGCGCGAAGGCCTTCGCCGCCAAGTACGGCGGCAAGGCCTACGCGAGCGTGGACGCCTTGCTGGCCGACAGGAAGGTGGAGCTGGTCGTGAACCTCACGCCGTACACCCAGCACGCGGCCCTCACGCTCAAGGCCGTCAAGGCCGGCAAGCACGTGCACAGCGAGAAGCCGATGGCCGTCACGTTCAAGGAAGCCCTCGCCATCGTGCAGGAATCCAAAAAGCGGAAGGTCCGGGTCTCGTGCGCGCCGATCACCTTCATGGGCGAGGCCCAGCAGACCGCGTGGAAGATGATGCGGGACGGCGCCATCGGCGGCGTCAAGCTGATCTACGCCGAGGTGAACCACGGCCGGATCGAGGCCTGGCACCCCGCGCCCATCGTCTTCTACCAGGGCGGCCCGATGTATGACGTGGGCGTCTACCCGCTGGCGCTGGCCACCGCGTTCTTCGGCCCGGCGAAGAAGGTCTCCGCGTACGGGAAGATCCTGCTGCCCAAGCGCGTGACCAAGGACGGCAAGCCGTGGACCCTGTCCACCCCGGACTACTTCTGCGCGGCGATCGAGCTCAAGTCCGGCCCCGTCATCCGGCTCACCGCCAACTTCTACGTCCAGGGCCGGAACACCCGGCAGGGCGAGTGCATGGAGTTCCACGGCGACAAGGGGTCGCTGCTCCTCTCCAACTGGTTCGGGTTCAACTCCGGCGTCGAGGTCTCCGAGCTCAACCAGGAGTTCAAGCCGGTGGCGCCGCTGCGGCCCGCCACGTACAAGGACTCCGTCGAGTGGTCCCGCGGCATCAAGGACGTCGTGGACGCGATCAGGGAGAAGCGGCCGCACCGCGCCTCGGTCGAACACGCCGCGCACGTCGTCGAGGTGATCAACGCCGTCTCGGCCTCGGCAAAGCTGGGCGGGAAGGCCGTGACGCTGACGTCCACCTTCAACCAGCCGACGCCGATGCCGTGGGCCCGCTGAGGTGATTTACCGCCGGCTCGGCCGCACCAACCTCAAGGTCTCCGCCGTCGGGTTCGGGTCCTGGCAGTTCGGCGGGGAGTGGAACATGACCTTCACCCAGCCGGAGGCCTCGGCGCTGCTGGCCAGGGCCAAAGCGAAGGGGATCAACCTGATCGACACCGCCGAGTGCTACGGCGACGGCACCTCCGAAGCCCTGATCGGCGGGTACCTGAAGACCGACACGCGGGCCGACTGGGTGATCGCAACCAAGTTCGGCCACCAGTTCCACGACCTGTTCAACCGGTCGGACCACTGGTCGGCCGCCGAGGTGATCCAGCAGCTCGAGGGGTCGCTCAAGCGGCTGGGGACCGACTACATTGACCTGTACCAGTTCCACTCCGGCGGGGACGGGGTCTTTGACAACACCGACCTCTGGAACGCGCTGGACAAGCAAGTCAAGGCGGGCAAGATCCGGCACCTGGGCATCTCGATCGGCAGCAACGACAACCTGCACCAGACCTCCTCGGCCACCCGGGTCGGCGCCGAGGCGATCCAGGTCGTCTACAACCGGCTGGACCGCAAGCCCGAGGAGCGGGTGCTCCCCTCGTGTGTCGCGCAGGACCTGGGCGTGCTGGCCCGGGTCCCGCTGGCCTCCGGCTTCCTGAGCGGCAAGTACAAGTCCGGCGACGAGAACTCGTTCCCCAAGAACGACGTCCGGGGCCACTGGTGGTCGCCCGAGAGCATCGCCGCCACGCTCAAGCAGGTTGATGAAATCCGCACCAAAGAAGTGCCCGCGGGAACCGACATGGCCTCGTGGGCGCTCGCCTGGGTCCTCCAGCATCCGGCCGTCACGTGCGTCATCCCCGGCATCAAGTCGGTCGCGCAAGTGGACTCCAATGCCGCCGCTGCCGCGCTGCCGTTGGCGACCAAGCCCCACCCGCAGAGCTGGAAGGGATAGCGGCGGGCAGGGGCCCCGGCGATATAATGGCCGGGAGATGACTAAAGTCCAGTACACCGCGATTGTCGAGAAGGAGGGCGACGGATACGTGTCCCTGTGCCCCGAACTCGACGTCGCCAGCCAGGGCTCCTCGATCCAGGAAGCCACCGACAACCTGAAGGAAGCCGTCGAACTCTTCCTGGAAACCGCGGAGCCGTCCGAGATCAAGCGCCGGGAGCACAGCGAAGTCTACGTGACGCGGTTCGAAGCGGTGCATGGGTAGACTCCGCGTCCTGTCAGGCGGCGACGCCTGCAGGATCCTGGAGCAGCAAGGATTCGTCGAGGTCAGAAGGCGCGGCAGCCATATCGTCATGCAGAAGCGGACCGGAACGACGACGGTCACGGTCCCGATACCCGATCACCGCGAATTGAAGATCGGGACCCTCCAGTCCATCATCCGCCAGTCCGGCCTGGCTCGCTCCCACTTCGAATCCTAGAAGCCCTCCGGAGCAGGCCCGCCGTGTGCCGGAGGGCAGAAGCGTAGAGTTTCAGCGTCGTCTCGCGCTTGCGCGGGCGGTTGCGGGCGTTCCAGAGGAACAGGAATTCCGCCCTCAGCCAGCGGAGGCTCCGGACCAGTTTCACCCCGCGGCCCCGCATCGCCGGGCCGCGCTTCCCAGCGTCAAGATCCAGTCGCCAGGCCAGATAAGCGGCGAGGTGCTCGAGCTGGCGGACGCAGTACCGCAGCTCCCGGCGCAGGAGCGGCTCGCCGGCCTTCCGCCGGTCCAGCTCGGCCCAGGCCCGGGCCGCTTCCGCCGCCACCTTCGCCAGCCGGTTCACCTCGGGCCGGCGCACGTCCTTGTAGAGGTCGCCCACCGGCAGGAGCCCGCCGCCGGTGTGATCGTAGAACATGAGGCCGAAGTTCACCGAGTACCACCAGAATTTGTAGACGGGCTTGAGGCCCAGCGCGTCCTGCGCGTGGCCGATGGCCGCCCACAGCCGGTTGGCCGCGGGCCCGCCCGCGCCGAACTCCCGCACGCCGAACCGGCGCGCGATCTCCGGCGACGGCGTGGCTCCCGCGTTCCACGCCGCGTCCGCGCCCTGCGCGAACCCGTAATAGCTCAGCCCCAGCGGCTGCTGGTGGCCGCCGTCGCCCCAGTCGGTCGTCATGATCCCCAGCGCCCCGGTGGCCGCGGCCGATTGCCCCGCCGACCGGATGTTGAGGTTCGAGACGTGGACCCACGGCGAGAGGGTGTGGCACGCGACCGTCCCCGGGCAGACGATGAAGTCCAGCCCGGCCCGCCGGAACGGGGCCAGCTGCCCGGGCGTCCACCGGTGCATATACCCCCACGGGAGCACGATGATGTCCTTGGGCAGCCGCGGGATCAGCTCCGGGTGCTCCTTCACGATGTCGCCCCACATCAGCATCCGCTTCCCGTACGTCCCCGTGACCATCCGGTGCAGCTCCAGCATGTGGCGCAGGTACACCTCGCCCTTCCCCAGCCGCTTCACCGCGGCGGCGCTGCGCCCCTTGCCCAGGTCAAAGGTCTCGTCGCAGTTCACGTTGAACCACTGCGACGAGAAACACGGGAGGTACTCGGCGAAGAGGTCGTTCAGGAGACGGTACGTGCGGGGATCGCCCGGCGTCACCAGCGAGTACGGCTTGACGCCGATCGAGTACTTCCGGAGCTCCGGCCGCTCCAGCGTCTTCTCCATATGGCCGAACGACGCGAGGTTCGGGATCAGCTCGATCCCCCGGGCGCGGCAGTAGGCATCCAGCTCTCGGATCTCGGCGGGCGTCAGCCGGCTATACCCCCGGCCGATCCCCGGATGGCGCCGGAAGGCGAAGACGTTCTCGAGGTAGAGCTGGAGCGCGTTGTACTTCCACGCGGCGAGCCGGTCGGCCAGCTTCTTCAACTCGGCCAGCGTCGGAACCTTGTGCCGGGAGACGTCCTCCATCAGCGCCCGGTGCACGAGCGACGGCCAGTCGGTGATCGCGACGCCGGGGACGTGGACCCCCGCTCCGGCCCGGGTACAGAGCTGCAACAGCGTTTCCACGCCGTACCGGAGTCCGGCGGGCCCCCCGCCGACGATCAACGCCCGCCGACCATCCACGGTGAGCCGGTACGCCTGGGCCGGATCGGCAGCCTCCCGGGGCGGGGTCCACGCCACCCGGCCCAGCCGGTCGTCGCCGGCCAGCGCCA
>CAYNUZ010000175.1:0-5369 GCA_964400385.1 uncultured bacterium
CGCGGCCGTGGATGCCGCCGCCGCGGCGCTCGCGCCCGCCATCCTCGCCTGCGGCCGGACGGAGGAGCGGTCGGTCTCGTTCAACCGGCGCGTGGTGATGAAGGACGGGACGGTGCGGACCCACGGGTCGCTGTCCGACCCGGGCGCCGACCGGCTCGAGGGACCCGTGGATCCGGACGTCTCGGTCCTCTCATTCCGGACCCCGGCCGGTGCGCCGCTCGGGATGGTGGTGCACCACGCCCTGCACCCGACCGACTACGGCGGCGACGACGCTTTTTCCGCCGGCTGGCCCGGCGCCCTGTGCGCGGCGCTTGAGGCGCGGGGGTGGCCGGCGGCGATCTTCCTCCAGGGCGCGATGGGCAATATGGCGAAGCAGGACCCCGCGGGGTCGAAGCAGGCTTCGGTGGAGCAGGCGGGGGCCATCCTCGCGGCGGCCGCCGAGCGCGCCGCGACAGGCGCGGTCCCGTCTGCTGCTGACGCCGCGGAGGCGGCGGCGGAAGACCTCCGCCTGCCGTATCGCGTGGTGACGGATGCCGAGGTGCGGGGCACGGTGCGGGGCGCCCAGCGTTTCATTGATCCGGCGATCTACGACGCCGGCATGCCGCGGCTGCTGGAGAAGATCCGCGCCAACGGGACCGCCCGGGCGACCGTCCAGGCCCTCCGGATCGGGGACGCCACCATTGTCTCGCTGCCGTGCGAGCCGTTCGTGGAGCTGGGACTGGCAATCAAGGCCGCGGCCGGGGGCCGTTTTGTGCTGCCCGCCGGCTGCGCCAACGGCATGCTGGGGTACGTTCCGACCCGTGCGGCGTTCGCCGGAGGCGGATACGAGACCACCTTCATCGCCTCCAGCAAGCTTTCGCCGGAGGCGGGGGACCTCCTGGTGGCCGCGGCGGGCCGGGTGGTGGGTAGGCCATAGGCCTGCCGGCGATGGCGGTGGTCGGGACGGGATTGCAAGAAGGGATTGAGCGCCATGTGTTTGGAGCCTGTCCGACGCCATGCGATCATGAGCGGGGGGGCGTGCCGACCGGAAGGGGGGCCCGATGACCGTGCGTAGACCGTTGTTGATCGCGCTTGCCGTTGCATCCACGTGGACCCGCCAGGTCGCCGCCGCCTCGTACCTCGTGACCCCCCAACCCGTGTGTACGCCGGGCCAACTCTGCCTGACCACCTTTGCGACCAATCTTCCAATCGGCAGCTACAATGCCGGCCCGTTCGGGATCATGTTCTATCCGGACGGGACGGCCCTGGTGACGACGACCTGGAACATGTCGCCGCTCGACGGCCTCTACCTGTATCCGAACCAGGACCAGGGGATGCCCAACGGGTGCCCGTCCACGCCGTTCGACTCGCAGGCGGCCCCGGTGAAATTCCAGGCGTATGCCGCGGGGAACGGGTTCAAGGACATTGCGCGGGTCCTGGACCTGGTCATGACGCTGGATGGCAGGGTCTTCGCCACCGGGCAAACGGCCACCCAGGGGATCCTCTTTGAGATCGTCCGGAATGGCGCCACGTTCACCGCCCTTCCGCCGGTCTGGACGATCAACGGCATCGGGGCCGGCGGGGCGCTCGATCCCGTGTCGGGTGAAATCGTCTTCATCATGAACAACGCGGTCAATATCTATGACCCGGTCACGACCTCCAGGCGGACGATCGTGTACAACTTCGCCTACGGGGACGGCCTGGTGTTCGCCTCGGACGGCGGACATCTCTGGGTGGCGGACAACAACGGCAACGCCGTGGTGGAATTCGTCCCGGTGCGGGATGCCGCCGGCGCCATCACCGGCCTTACGTTCAAGCGCAACCTCGGCGGGGGGCTGGTGGCCATGGTGTCGGATGACGGCGTGGCGGTCGGCCTGGAGGGCACCTGCATGGCGGGCCACCTGGTGATCAACGACAACAACGGGTACATCGACGAGATCGACCTGGCGACCGGGAACTCCGCCACGCTCGCCGACGGGGGGTCCCGCGGCGACTTCTGCAGGACAAATTCGCGCGGTTGGCTGTTCCTGACCCAGAGCTCGTCCATCGAGGTCCTGAAGGACCTGACCGGTCGTCCGCTGTTCGAACCCCCCGGGCCGGGGTGCCGGAACCTGGCGACGTACGCACAGGAGCTTGAGGCGACCTGCGGCCTCAAGCTGAGCGCAAACCTGAACGTGAATTTCGGCGACCTGTGCAGGCACCTGGACGACGCCAATGAGGTAAACGACATCTCGACGGTCAACGCCATCGACCAGATGATGACCGCAGTCTGCCGTCAGGTGGCGGGCGGAAGCCTTTCCACGGACTGCATCGCCAAGGCCAGGGTCCTGCTCGCCGGTCTGGGAATCCTGCGGCAGACCATCACGGGGGCCCCCACCACGATGGATCCGTCGTGCGGGACGCCCGTCGCCACCCTGCAGGTGGCGCCGAACGTCCTCAAGGCCTCGGATCCGAACGCCCGTATCGCCTTCTACCTCAATGGGACGCCCAACGCCGTCGTGACCGTGCGGATCTACTCGGAGACGGGGGGGTACCTCGGTTCCCTGCAGGCCACCCTGGACGGGGCGGGGAAGGGTGTCGCCACGCTCGCGGGCGCCCAGGTTGGCGGCAGGAAGCTCGGGCCCGGGACCTACCGCGTGCAGGCGAGTGGCGGCGGGATCGGTGGCCGTCAGACCTTCGCCGTCACACGGCGCTGACCGAACGCGTACGCGCGCCGTCGGACTCCTGGTCGCCTGCGGGGTGGGCTGTTCCGCCCTGGCGGCCGCGGGCCCTGCGGGGGCCCCTTTCCTCAACGAACCGCTCAGCGTCGCGCAGACGGGGATGGGCGGGGTGGGCGTGGGGAGCGGAATCCTGGAAGCGTGGACCAATCCCGCGCTGTTGGCGGAGTTCAGGCCGGACGGCGAGGTGGCGTTCCGTGGCTCGTCGTTCTTCGACCAGACCGAATCCGCGTTCACTGCGGGGGCCGCGTGGCGGATCAACGGGACGGTGGTCGTCGGGGGGGTCGCCACGCATTCCGCCATCAGCTTCGGCCAGGTCGACGTGTTCGGCAATGCTGAGGGGACGACGTTCCGTCACAACGACGGAGCCGCGGGGGTGACGGCGGCGTTCCGGTTCGAGACGCTGCACCTGGGCATGAGCGCCCGGGAAATCGTGGATGCCCTTCCCCAGGACGTGGCCCAGACGGCCGCCGTCGACCTCGGCATGACCGCGGCGTGGGAGGAGCTGACCGGACGTCTCGCCGTGCGGAATGTCGGAAGGGCGTTGCGCCGGGCCGAGCCGGGCTTGAGCGATGCGCAGGTGCTCCCGGTTGAGGTGCGGGGAGGGGTCTCGGGATCATACGCGCCCGCCGGCCTGCTGGGGGCAATCGAGGTGGCGTCCCGGAGAGACAGCACCCCGATCGCCTTAGGCGCCGCCTGGTCTCCGAGCGACCTCTTGACGCTCCATGTGGGGAGTGCGGATATCGCCACGCAGGGCGGACGGACGTATACGTTTGGATTCTCTTATCGGTACCAGGCCGTGACCCTCGAGTATTCGCTGGTGACCCAGGCCCTCGGCCTGACCAATCATGTGGGACTGCACTATGCCATTCACACATCCGTGCCGGCTCCGTCCGCGGCGGAGGCCGGCGCCCTGACTCCCGATCCTCGCGGGGACGCGGACCGCGCCTACGCCAATGCGGTCATCGCCTATCAGGGCGGCGATTTCGCCTGTGCGGTGCGGGAGGCCGAAGCCTGCGCGAACGCTGATCCGGAGCGGTGGCAGGCATGGCAACTCGCCGGCAATGCGCGGATGGCCCTGCACGACGAGGCGGGCGCGCTGGTGGCATATGAACGTTCACTCAGGATCCAGCCAGAAAACCGTGAGTTGGCGACGTTCGTGAACCAGATGAGAAGTCGGCCAGCAGTGGCGCCTAGCGGCTCTCCCAATCCCTGAACGCCTCATTATGGGTCGCGGGGAAGCGGGCGGCACACGGCCGGCCCCGCTCCGCGGCCAGCCGCCCGCGCCGCAGGGCGGCGTCGTAGCCGGGCGGGAGCGTCCCAGTCCAGCGTGACAATGGATCGTCGAGGTATTCCCAGACGTATTCGTCAGTCGTGCGGAAAGCCTCGTATGAGTCGTACTCCACCCACGCCAGCCGCTCCGCCGGGGTGAGCTTGTCCACGCCGCTCCACTCCGGGGAGTACAACCCCAGCGGGAAGTTGGCATAGACCGTCGAGCCCAGCCGGACGATCCGGCGGTATTTCTCCCGCAGGCCGGGTGGCGTGAACGCCAAGGGGGCCTCCATCCGGAACCACCGGGCGTAGGAGGCGTGGGTCCCTTCCAGCGGGTAATAGTAGGCGGGCTCATTGCCGTCCACGATCATGGCGCCGTCGCTGGCGGCGCTCAGCACCCCCTCCATGAAGGCCGGGAGCAGGCTGTACGTGTACGCCATGCCCTTTGTCGCGTCCTCAATCGCCGCTGGAATCGAGGCAGAGTCGAGCCGCCGCTGGTAACTCAGGGACTCACACCCGTTCATGAACAGGGTCAGGATCCGGGGCCCGGGGAACTCGGCCTCGATCGTCCGCATCCACTCTGCCCCGCACACCCGCACCCGGTCCTGATACTCCCGGAACGACTTTTCCGCGCATCGGGGGGCGGTTCGCCACGTCCACGGATTCGGTCCGTAGCACTCCGGGTCAAGGACGAGGCCCACGCACCCGCCGATCCGGGCGGCACGTGCGAAGCGCCGGATGTTTCCGAGGGCCGCCTGCCAACCGGCCTCGTCGAACCAGTCCAGCGTTGCGGTGGCGTTGACCAGCACGAAGTCATGGGCCGGGCGTTGACGGGGAAGTCGGGCCAAGGCCTTCGTGTCCTTACGGAGCAACGCTTCTGCGAGGGGAGAGGGCATGAACGGCACCCGTCCGGCCTCCAGGGTCAGGACAACGCCGTCCAGACCCGCCTGCGCAAGCTCGGAGGCGCGCTGACCATACTCGGCCGGGGAGAGTGGGGTCTGTGAGAGGGCGATGAGTTTCTTCGGCGCTCCCATGGCTGGGGCGGTCATGGCGAGTCCGAGGAGCAATCCTGTGATACGGGCATATGCCATTCGGCCGTCACTGTATCACGCACGGGATTGCCCACCTGAGGTAGAATTCATCTGGCTTATTGACCACTGCGGAGGTGGTGGAACTGGCAGACACGCTAGCCTCAGGAGCTAGTGGGGGCAACCTCGTGGGAGTTCAACTCTCCCCCTCCGCAGTTTTCCCCTCCTAAGAATCGCAACAGGAGAGCCCGCTACAGGCCCGCGAAGCAAGCAGAGCTTCGCGGGCTCTGTCATTTTCATGGCTGATGCAAAACGCGACGATCCCGGTTTTGGTCGCTCTGGGTGCGTCGTGGGTACCTCTTGGACCGATTTT
>CAYNUZ010000176.1:0-5357 GCA_964400385.1 uncultured bacterium
GACCCGGCCGGCGGCGGCCGGGCGGCGGGCCACCTCCCGCGCGAGGGTGAGGTGGCCGCCCAGGTCGGTGAGGAGCCCGACCCAGTGCGCCAGCCCGAAGGCGGGCCAGTAGACGCCCCAGCCCGCGGGGCCGAGCCACCGCGCGCCGAGGACGGAGAGGAGGAGGTTGAAGACCCGGCCGGAGCCCTCGAGCAGGGTCTTGAGGGCGATCCCGCGCACGGCCCGGACCGGCGCCCGGCGGGCGGCGGGCCGGGGGAGTTCCTTCAGTTAGCGCCCCTCGATGGTGCCGACGTTGATCGCGATCTTCCCGCGCTCCTCGATCCGCTCCACCCGGCCGTCCCGGATCCAGACGATCCGGTCGGAGGCGTCGAGCATCTTCATGTCGTGGGTCGCGGAGATGATCGTCACGTGGCGCTCCTGCTGGAGCGCCTTGAGCAGGGCGATGATCTCCTTGCCCGTGCCCAGGTCGAGGTTCCCGGTGGGCTCGTCCGCCAGGATGATCGTGGGGTCGTTGGCCATGGCGCGGGCGATGGCCACGCGCTGCTGCTGGCCGCCGGACAGCTCGCCCGGCTTGTGGAAGAGCCGCTCGCCCAGCCCGACGCGGGTCAGCAGGCCGGCGGCCATGTCGTGCGACTCGTCGTTGTTCATCCCGGCGAAGACCATGGGGAGCTTCACGTTTTCCAGCGCGCTCATGACCGGGATGAGGTTGAACGTCTGGAAGATGTACCCGATCTTGCGGCAGCGCAGCCACGCCAGCTCGTAGGCGTCGAGCTGCGCCATGTCCACGTCCTCGATGTAGACCTGCCCGCCGGAGGGCTTGTCGAGCCCGCCGATCATGTTGAAGAGGGTGGATTTGCCGGAGCCCGATGGGCCCATGATGGAGAGGTACTCGCCGGTGAAGATCTCGAGGTCCACGCCCTTGAGCGCCTCCACGGTCTCGCCGCCCATCTTGTAGGTGCGGGTGACGCCGATGGTCCGGACGATCGTGGCGGGCATGCGGCCCATATTGAAGCACGCCGGGCCCGGCCACCGCAAGAAAGTGTTTGTGGGCCTCGCCGCGCCGATGTTATACTGGTGCCGACATGGGGAGCGCCGTCCGCCTGCTGGTTGCCGCGGCCCTGGTGACGGCCCTCGCCGGGACGGCGCCGCGGTGCGCCTCCGCCACCTCCCCGGCCCCGTCCCCCAAGCCCGGCCACCACCTCTTCTCGCTGGCCCGGTTCGGCGAGATCGGCGTCATCGACATCGAGGGCGGCATCGACGACTCCCGCTGGATCAACTTCCAGATCCACAAGATGGACAAGAACCCGCTGGTCAAGGCGCTGGTCCTGCGGATCAACAGCCCCGGCGGCGAGGTCGGGCCCGTGCAGGAGATCGTGGACGAGCTCAAGAAGTTCAAGGAGGGCGACAAGGGCCCCCGCCCGGTGGTGGCCTCCTTCGGGGGCGTGGCCGCCTCGGGGGGGTACTACATCGCCTGCGCCGCCGACCGGATCATCAGCAACCCCGGGGCGCTCACCGGATCCATCGGCGTCATCATGGAATTCCCCGTGGCCGAGGAGCTGCTGAAGAAGGTGGGCATCAAGTACGTGGTGGTGAAGAGCGGGCGGTACAAGGACACGGGAAACTTCGCCCGGGCGATGAACGCCGACGAGCTGGCGCAGGTCCAGCAGACCGTGGATGACGTGTACCAGCAGTTCCTCGAGGTGGTCTGGACCGGCCGCCGCCTGTCGCTGCGCGAGGCCGTCTCCCGGCGCTCCGGCCGGTCGGTCACGAAGGTGAAGGACCGCGAGGCCATGCAGGCCCTGCGGGACATCGCCGACGGCCGCGTGATGTCCGGCCGGCAGGCGCTGGAAGCCGGGCTGGTGGATGAGCTGGGGAATTTCGAGGACGCCCGCGAGGAGGCCGCCCGGCTGGCGGGGCTCCCGGCCCGGGCCCCGATCGTCACCTCGAAGCCGCCCCGGCGGGCGGGCTGGATGGACATGCTGGGGTCGTGGCTGCACCTGCCCGACCCCGTCGCCGCCATGGGGAGGTCCGGCCGGGTCTCCCTGCAGTACATCCTGCGCTGACACACGCGGCGTTCCGGCCGGGCCGGGCCGCCCTCCTCGCGGCGGCCGTGGGGTGCGGCCTGCTCCTTTTCCCCGGGACCGCGGGGGCCACCGTCACGCTCAACCCCTACAAGGGCACCTACACCGACTCGCTCACCAACGCGCAGGGGCTGCTGCCGGCCGGCCGCATCCAGGCGGTCACGATCAACCCGGGCGGCGGGGTCAGCATCGCGCCGTCGTGGATCTGGTCGCTGCCGTACAACACGCCGGTCGTCCCGAACCCCCCGGTCTCCACGGACATGCCGTTCTCGCAGGTGGGGAGCGCCACCTGGCTGGCCGACACGACGCCGGCCACGGCGTGCTCGACCTGTTTCGAGGACGTGCACCTGCTGCGCACGTTCTTCTCGGCGGCGCAGGACATGGTGTACAAGAACGACTGCTTCAACTACAAGACCCAGCAGCCGTCCTCCAAGGGGCAGCCGCAGTGCCTCATCTACCCCGTGCCCGTCCTGCCGCTGGAATCCACGCTGGGCGCCCAGTCGCCCACGAACGTCCTGCTGGTGCCCGACGTCGCGGAGTTCAACAAGTGCCAGAACGACAAGACCTGCCAGGGGTCGGGCGACTACAACATCGTCGAGCTGCACCTGCCCGCGGCGAAGTACAAGGACTTCCTGATGTCGGGCCAGAACTACACGGCCACCTGGCTCCTGCGGTCGCCCGGCGAGTTCCCGTCACCCCCCGTCACGCCGGGGTCGTACAACAACCGGCTGACGCGGTTCCTGATCTCGCTCTCGTACTCGGTCAACGGGAGCTGGAAGGATCCGGCGGACTACCTGGGCGGCGCCACGGACGGGTGCTCGCCCCCGGACATCGGCGCCGGGTGCCTCAACCGCGGGACGGGCTGCGGCGTGCGGCTGCTGGATACGGGAGCCGAGGCCGGCGGCGCGACCCTGTACCTGAACGATCCGGCGGATCCCGATCACGGGCCGTACACCCCGTTCGCGTTCAACTTCACGCCCGGCAGCACCTCGGGGGCGCCGGATCCCTGGCACGCCCGGGGGTGCGACATCCAGAGCCTCGTCAACGAGGGGGAGAACCAGGCGCTCTGCCGCACGGTGCCCGACGCCGTCTGGAACTTCATCCTGACCACGCGCGGCGACGCCTCGCCCGCGTCGCCCAACACCAAGTCGCCGTGCGCCACGACCCCCGGCGGGGTGCCGTGCACCAACGCCGCCGCGGCGGCCTCCCTGTTCATTGACGGCATGGTGCTGACCGCGGGGGCGGGCCGGTACATGTCGCCCCCGTTCGACAGCCTGAGCCCGAACACCCTGTGGACCTCGGTGACCTGGGACCTCGACCTCAGCCTGACCGTGACCGGGGGGCTGCCCCGGACGCTCGTCGGGCTCGACCTGCGGCAGACGAACCTCTCCTCGACCCTGGTCTTCTCGAACACGATCTACCTGGCCTCCGTGCAGCCGGCGGTGGAAGCCGGGACGTTCTCCCTCACGTGGACCGGCGCGAACCAGTGGTTCCAGTTCCAGGCCCGGCTGTCGTCGTGGGAGCAGAACCTGCTCTTCCCGCCGCCGCCGCCCGCCGCCCCGGGCCCGTCGCCGATGCCCTCGCCGTACGCGCCCACGTGCCTGCGGGCCGGGATGCAGTACGACGGGTCGCTGACGCCCCGGGTCCGGCGCATCGCCGTCACGTACGTGCCCGATGCCGGCCGGATCATCAGCAACCCGATCGCCCCCGCCCGGCTGCGGCGGTGGAGCTCGCTCCAGTATGACGCCGCGACGGGGGGCGGCCGGATCGTCGCAGACGTCCTCGCGGTGATCGACGGCCCGGTGCTGCTGGCCGACGTGCCGAGCGGCGGGTCGCTGCTGGGGATCGATCCCGGCCAGTACCCGTCCATCGTCGTCCAGTTCTCCCTGTACCGGGACGGTATCCCGGGCGCGGACCCGCGCCTGAATTCGTTCAAGGTCACGTATGAGCCGATGACGGACTGCCTGAGCCTCAACCACAACTCGATCCGGCTGTCCCGGTCCGAGCCGGTCCAGATCCGCTTCTGCACGGCCAAGTCCGGCACGGTGGACGTGAAGGTGCATGACGCGGCCGGCCAGCTCGTCAAGAAGGTGTTCCACGGCGACCTGGAGGCGGGGGTGATCTGCCAGAAGAGCTGGAACGGGCGGAGCGACCTCGGGGACGCGCCGGCGACGTGCGGGCTGGGGGACACGAATCCGCAGGGCCGGCCGGTGGCCCCGGGGGTCTTCTTCGTCACCGTGACCACGCCGGGCGGCCGCGAAACCGCCCGCCTCGCGGTTTCGCGCTGAGCCGGTGCGGGGCGGGGGCGGTGCGGCCGCGGCCGGGGTGGCGCTGATCCTGTCCGGGGCGGCCGGCGCCACCTGCCGCACGGATCCCCTCGCGGGGACCTGGACGGAGACCTTCGACGACACGACCTGCCTGTCCACCGCGAAACACCTCACGCCGGCGCCGTCGGGCGGCCTGACGATCTCCCCGGCGCTCCAGGCGTGGGTGCTGCCGGACCAGGACCGGTTTTCCGCCGGCACGGGCGACGCCGGGGTCGCGTTCCCGGCCCGGGGGACCGCCGCGGAAACCGCGTCGCTCTGGCAGCGCATCGACGCGCCGGGAGCGGGGATGACGTACCGGTGGGCGTGCGCGGGGACCGCGGCGACGCCGTGCGCGCTGGACGCGACGGTGAAGGGCTCGGCCAACGGGGTCCTGCACGCGGACCTGCCCGCCACCGCGCCCAACGAGGGCCTCTCGGGCTTCCCGTACGAACCGCTCGGCATCGCGACCGGCGTGGGATGGGACTCGAAGGCCGGCGGCGTGCCGGCCTGCACGAAGATCCCCCCGCCGACGCCGCTGGGCGGGATTACGGCGTTCGCCGGGACGGCCGTGGCCACCGACCAGCACTGGCAGGTCCCGGCCGCGGGCATGGCGGTGGCGGCGTCGTTCGTCCTGACCGCGGACCAGGCGGCGAACCCCGTGCCCTACGTGGAATTCCAGATGGTCAACACGAAGACCGGGCTGCCGGATCCCGGCCGGTGGGCCGCGCAGGAGACCGACCTGCGGACCTGGTCGCTCGATTTCTCCGGGATGACCGCGTGCACCGTCGGGCTCAACGCCCCGGCCGCGGGGTCCGACTGGGCCCCGACCGTGGTCAGCCGGGCCGCGAACCCGTACTGCACGATCCTCGGGCCCGCGTACCTCACCGTGCAGCAGGGGGCCTGGGACTCGCCGGTCTTCGACTCGCTCTCCGCGAATCCACTCGGCATCAGTGTCGCACCACTATTTATA
>CAYNUZ010000177.1:0-5348 GCA_964400385.1 uncultured bacterium
GCCCGGTCCGGATTCGAGCTGCTGATCCCGGCCGCGCGGCTGCACGGGGCGCCGCCGTCATCGGTCCGCGTGTTCGCGGTGCTGGGGGCCCGCGCCACGGAATTGCACGGCGCGCCGTGACGATCCTCTATGTCGGAGGCGCGCCCCGGTCCGGCTCCACGATCCTCGCCCGGGCGCTCGCGGAGCATCCCGGCGTGGCCGCCGTCGGGGAGGTCAATGAATTCTGGTCGGACGGCTTCCGGCACAACCGGCGGTGCGCATGCGGCCGGCGCTTCCGAGCCTGCCCGCACTGGCGACGGGTCGTCCGCCGTGCCTTCGACCCGCACGGCCGGGTGGACGCCCGGCGCCTGGCCGCGTGGGCGGACGGGGCCGGCCGGAGCATGTGGCTCGCGGCCCCCGTGCCGTCGGACGTCGCGGCGGCCCTGGCCGGCCTCTATCGTGCGCTCCGCGAGGTGACCGGCGCCCGGGTGCTCGTGGATACCTCCAAGAGCGCGGGGTATGCCCGGGCGCTGCAGGCCGTCCCGGAGCTGGAGGTGCGCGCCGTCCATCTCGTCCGGGACAGCCGGGCAACGGTGTACTCATGGTCGCGCAAGACCATCCGACCGCGACTGGGTACCCTGCGGGCGTGCGCCCAGTGGAATGCCTACAACCTGCCCTGGACCTTCCGGATGCTCGGCGGCGACCGGGAGGTCCGGCGGATCCGATACGAGGACTTCGCCGCCCGGCCCCGACGGGTCACCCGCGACCTGCTGCGCTGGGTCGGCGCGGGGTCGTCGGCGGCGACGCCCCGGAGCGCGGCTTCCCACATCCTGTCGGGCAACCCGGTCCGGTCCGTGCCGGGACGCGTGCACATCGTCGAGGATGCGGCGTGGAAGGCGGGTCTCCCGGCCGGGGCGCGCCGGCTCGCCACGGCGTGTACCTGGCCGCTCCTCGCGCAGTACGGGTACCTGGCGTGAACTTCAACCTCGCGGATCTCGAGGCCATCGAGCGGATGCCGCGGTACTACCGGTGGAAGCGGGACCTCGTGGTCCCGCACCTGCCGCCCGCCGCCCGCGTCCTCGAGGTCGGGTGCGGAACCGGGCTGTTCATGGAGCAGATCGCGCCGCTGGCGTCCTTCACGGCGGGGATCGACCCGGACGCCGCCTGCATCGAGGTGGCTCGTAGGCGATTTGCCGGCCGGTCCGGGACCGAGGTCCGGACGATGGGCGTGCTCGATCCCGCCTCCACGGAACTCGCCGGGCTGAAGCTGGACGCCGTGGTCTTCGTGAGTTCCTTGGAGGTGATCGCCGACGATACAGCGGCGCTCGCCCGCTCCCGGTCATGGCTGCGGCCGGGCGGGCGGCTGGTGGTCTTTGTCTCGGCGCTCCCGGGGCTGGCGGGACACCTGGACTCGGCGTGGAACCAGCACCGGTACGAGCCGGCCGAGCTCCGGCAGAAGGTGGAGGCCGCCGGGTTTGCCGTTACCCGGCTGCGGTACGTCAACCTCCTGGGGGCGGCCGCTTGGTGGTGGGACAGCCGGATCCTCAAGCGTACCGAGGTCACCGCAACTGATTACGGCTCCCGGGACCGGCTGGTTCCCCTCGCCCGGCTCGCCGACGCGCTCACCGGTCCCCCGATCGGCCGCTCCCTGCTGGCGGTCGCGACGGCGCGCTGACGCCCGGGCGGGGCGCTACCGGCGCTTGCGCCGGATCGGCTCGCCGCTCAGGATCGCCCGCTTGATGGCGTGGAGCACGGACATCCCGTCGCCCTTCGCCTGCGCCTTCACCAGCACGTCGCGGTCCTTCCAGATGAGCAGCGCGCGCTTGGCGATGTTCGCGAAGAACTCGCGGGAGATGGCCATCGCCTCCGTCGGGTCGTCGCGGTACGTGAACTGGTCCTCGGCGTAGTGGCCGTTGAACCCGACGTCGATCGTCGCGTAGATGTACTCGACCATCCGCCACCAGTCGCCCGAGCCCGCCACCCGGTCCTCGTCGTTCGACTTGGGCTTGGCCTCGTTGATGTGGGTCGCGGCCATCTCGACGCCCACGACATCCAGCATGTAGACCGACTCGGCCGGGTTGGAGTTGGCCATCTGCTCGTGCCCGTAGTCGATGTTGACGCCCATGATCTTCCCGCCGACGTTCTTGTTCACCGCCAGGCACACGAGCGCGGCCTTGCTCACGGTATTCATGATCATGCTCATCTCGCGCGGCTCGTGCATCTTGGGCTCCGTCGCGGCCTTGATGCCGTGGTGCTTGGCGCGCCGCGCCAGGGTCGTGCACCCCTCGATGTACCACTCCAGCGCCTGCCCGTGGTCCATCTGGAAGTGGTAGTCGTGGCCGTCGGACCCCGGCCAGAACGCGACCGTCGGGCACCCCATCTCCTTGGCGATGTCCGCCGCCTGGACCAGCAGCGCGTGCGCGTCCCTGCGGATGGCCTTGTCGGGGTTGCAGACGGACCCCAGCTTCCACTTGGGGTCCGACCACGAGTTGATGTTCATGTTGTTGCAGTACATCCCGTACCGCCGGAGCGCGTCCTTGACCTCGCGGATCTTGGCGGGGTCCTTGCGGTAGTTCCGGTCGATGAACACCCGCTCGTGGAACTCGATGGCCCGGATGCCGGCGGCGTGGACCCGCTCGATCTGGCCGACGATGTCGTTGCGGAAGAGGGGGTTGTTGGAGTTGTACCCGTCCGGCGCGAACCGGTCGTTGAAGTCCCCCGCGCACCAGTGGCCTGCGGCGAACTTGATGTTGAACTCCCGGAAGAAGCCGTCGATCCGGTCGCCCTCGAGCCAGCCCTTGAACTCCCGGTCCAGTTTCGCCAGCCCCCTGCTCGTGATCCTCATGCCGTTCCTCCCTGCGCGTGTCGTGTGGATGTGTCCGCGGCCCGCGAACAAGCCAATGCTATGGGCCGCCCCCGGGAAAGTCAACGACCCGTACCGCGGTACCATGTGGTCGCATGCACGCGAGGACGGAACGGGCGCTGACGGCGGCGTGGGCGGCGCTGGTGCTGGCCCTGGTGACCGGCCCGCTGCGCGGGCTCCTCCCGGCCCTCGGGACCGAGCTGGGAAAGGGCTGGGGACCGTGGACCTCGGCGGGAGCCGCAGCCGCCGTGGCCCGCCACGGACGCGTGGTCCTGCTCGCCGCCGGCATGGCGGGCGGGCTCTGGCTCGCCGGCTGGTCCGTCCTGCGCTGGTCCGGCTCGCGCCGGACCGCCCACCTGCATGGCTTCGCCGCGTATCCGCTGGGGTACGCCGCGGCCAGCCTGCTGACCCTGGGGCTCGCGCTGACGCGGCTCTGGTACCCGGCGCTCCTCGCGTTGGCGATCGCCGCGCCCGCCGCGGCCTGTGTGTTGGCGGGCCGGCCCCGGTGGACGCCGCCGGACGTCGGCCCCCGGCTGCCCCTGCTCGCCACGGAACTCGCCCTCGCGCTGATGCTGCCATGGCTGCTCGCCCCGGAATCCCAGCCGGACGGGTGGGAATACTTCCTGGCTGCGCCGGAGCGGTGGTTGGCGCAGCACGGGTATTCGGCCTCGAATGCCACCCCCATGTTCCATTATCCGTACCTTGCCGAGATGCTCTACGGCCTGCCGGTCGCGGCGGGACTGGACCAGGTCCCGAAATGGCTGCACGCGCTGGCGCTGGCCTGCGGCGTCGCGGCCGCGGCGACGGCCTGGCGGCCGGGAACGGCCGGCTGGCCCCTCCTGCTGGTCACGACCTCCGCCACCGGGACGTTTCTCGTCACCTGTGGCAAGAACGAGGGGTTTTCCGCGGGGTTCATCCTGCTTTCATTCGCGTCAGGGTGGATGTCGCCCCGCCGGAAGCCCGGGGCCGGGGTGGTGCTCAGCGCGGTCTTCGCCGGGTGCGCCCTGTCCACCAAGTTAATGTCGCCCCTGAACACGCTCTGGGTTCCCGTGATCCTGTTCGCGCCCGGCCTGCGGTGGCGCTCCGCACTGGCGTGGGCCGGCGCCGCCCTGGGAGTCGTGATGGTCTGGTATTTGAAAGCCTGGCTGCTGACCGGGGACCCCATGTACCCGGTCCTCTCCGGGTACTGGCCCGGGCTGATCGCCGGGTGGGACGCCCGCAACGGCGAGCTCTGGCACCGGTGCACGTCGCTCGCCATGCCGCCGTCCACGTTCGGCGGGCGGCTGGCGATGGCGTTCATCCGCGAGCACGCGGCGGTGGCGCTCGTCCTCCCCGGCCTGCTCCTCGCGGCCGGGCCGGGCCGCCGCCTCGCCGCGGTCGTGGTCGGGGTGCACGCCTTCTGGTTCGCCGCGCTCTACAACCCCCAGACCGAGCGCTGGGCGTTTCCCGGGCTGGCGGTCCTCTTCGTCCTGGCCGGCGGGGCCGCGGCGGACTGGGCGGCCGGCACCCGCCTGCGCCGGGGGGCGCTCGCCGCATGCCTGGCCGCGGGCACGCTCCACGGCTGGGGCACGCTCGGCATCGCCCCCGACCCGCTGCCGCTCGCGGTGGGCGCGGCCACACCCGCGGCCTACCGGGACCGGATCCTCACGACCCGCACCGCGCTGGACGTGTGGCTGTCCCGTTCGCCGACCGCGCGGGCCACGCTCCTGCTCGGGGACGTACGCGAGTACGGCCTGCCGCACCCGGTCCGGGTGGGCAGCGCCCACGGCAGCGGCGAGCCGCTCCTTATCTGGCGGCTGGCGCAGGCGTGCGGCGACGACCGCGACTTCCGGGTGAAGTTCCGGCAGCTCGACGTGGACCGGATCGTATACGACCCGATGACCGCCGTGAACAACGGGGGGTTCTTCCGGCCGTTTTCCTGGACGCCGCGGCAGCTCGCCGCCTGGCGCGGGTTCTTCGGGCGGTGGTGGGAGCTGGAATACCGGGCCCCGGTCTCCGACCACGCGAACGGGATGTACTTTGCCTACCGGCTGCGCCGCGCCCCGCAGCCGCCCCCCGCGTGGCTGGCCCACCTGCCGGGCACCGAGACCGTCACGGCGGACGCCGCGGAGCTTGCGAACCGCCAACCGCCCGGCCGGGTGCGGTTCGCGGCGTACCACCGGGAGATCGAGCGCCGCGTGCCGCAGGTGGCGCTCTATGCCGACCAGGCCGCGTTCGTCGCCCGGGAGGAGGGCTTCAACCGGGAGGCCTACGAGCTCTACCGGCCGGGCGTCGCGGCGGGCATCGTGGACGACGAAAACCTCCCGGGATTCGGCATCGTGGCCCTCCGGCTGGGCCGCACCGCGGAGGCGTTCGCGGCGTTCCAGCGGGCGCAGGCGGTGTACCCCGACTGGCGGCTGCTCATGGAGGACTACGAGGCGCGGGCTCGCTTTCTTCTTGCCCGCGAGCTGTCCGGCCCGGACCCCGCCGGGGCGGACCGGCTGCTGACCGAGGGGCTGGACCGGCT
>CAYNUZ010000178.1:0-5297 GCA_964400385.1 uncultured bacterium
CCCGGGCCGAGGCCGATCGGTGACCCGGGCCCGGCTCGCCCTCTGGATGGTGATCGCCCTCCTCGGGATGGTGGTCACCTGGCTGGTCGGGGCGGAGGCGCTGCGGCGCGCCCGGGCCGTGCCGGCGCCGCTCGGCATCGCGGGCCCGTTCTCGCTCACCGCCCACACGGGCGCCCGGTTCGCGGCGGACGACCTGCTGGGCACGGCGTGGGTGGCGGACTTCATCTTCACGCGGTGCCAGGGGCCGTGCCCGCTGATGACCGAGAAGATGGCCGCGCTCGAGCGGGAGACGCCGGCGGCGGCCCCGGTCCGGTTCGTGACCTTCAGCGTGGACCCCCGGCACGACACCCCGGCGGTCCTCCGGGCCTACCGCGCCGCGAAGGGGATCACCGCGCCGCGCTGGGTCTTCCTGACCGGCCGGCCGAAGGACCTGCTGGCCGTGGCGCGGGAGCGGTTCCGGCTTCCGGTGGTCGAGGTGGAGGACCCGGACGCGATCGTGATCCCGCACAGCGAGAAGTTCGCGCTGGTGGACGGACAGGGCGCCATCCGGGGGTACTACGACAGTAACGACCCGCGCGGGCTCGAGGCCCTGCGGCGGGACCTTCAGGCGCTGGCGCGCAACCCGTAGGCGGCGAGCACGGCGGCGAAGTCCGCCGGCGGCTCCGCCCGCAGGACGACGGGGGCGCCCCCGACCGTGACCGCAAGCGAGAAGGCGTGCAGCATGAGGCGCGCCGCGCCGCCCACCGGCCGGGGGTTTCCGTAGAGCGGATCGCCGAGGACCGGGTGCTGGCGGGAATAGAAGTGGACCCGCAGCTGGTGCCGCCGGCCGGTTTCCGGCTCCGCCTCGACCAGGGTCGCCTCCGTGAGGGGCGCGATCACCCGGTACCGGGTCACGGCGTCCTTGCCGCCGGCCCCGACCCCCATCCGGCCCGACCCGAACTCCCGGATCGGCTTCGAGATGACGCCGTCCCGGTCGAGCACGCCCAGCACGGCCACCCGGTAGAGCTTCCGGACCTGGTGGAGCTCGAACTGGCGGCTGAGATCGCGGTGGGTGTCCGGATCCTTCGCGAAGACCACAACGCCGCTGGCCTCGCGGTCGATCCGGTGGACGGTGAGGACCGGCGCGCCCGTGATGCGGGCCACCGCCGCATTCAACGGCTCGCCGGCGGCATCCCCACGGCCCGGAATCACGAGCTGCCCGGCCGGCTTGTCCACAGCGATCACGCGGTCGTCCTGGAACAGGACCACCGGATCGCCGAACCCGGCTGAAGCGCTAGCCAAACGGCTTCTCCGCGAGCCAGGCCGCGAACTTCGCCCGGATCCCGTCGCGGACCCGCCGGAACTCCGCGAGCCGCGCCTCCTCCGTGCCGCGAAAGCTCACGGGATCCTCGAACGGCCAGTGGAGCTGCCGCCGGGCGCCGGGGATCACCGGGCAGACCTCCCGGGCGTGGTCGCAGACCGTGATGACGTAGTCGAACGAGTCCGGGACGAACTGGCGAACGTGCTTGGAGGTGTGGGCGGCGATGTCCACGCCGGCTTCGGCCATGACCTGGATCGCCAGCGGATGGACCCCGACGGGGGAGACGCCGGCGCTGCAGACCTCGACGGTCCCCCGGGAGAGGTGTCGCAGCCAGCCCTCGGCCATCTGGGAACGGCACGCATTGCCGGTGCAGACGACGAGGACCCTGGGGGCGGACATGTCAGCGGGGAGCCCGGGCCGGGCCCGGGCAGGAGGTCATTCGACCGTGACGGACTTGGCGAGGTTGCGCGGCTTGTCGATGTCCCGGCCCAGCTCCTTGGCGAAATAGTACGAGAGGAGCTGGAGGGGGATGACGTTGATGATCGGCGAGAACTCCTCGGTGGTCTCGGGGACCCACAGGACGTCCTCGGAGATCTTGGTGATCTCCGCGTCGCCGACGGTGCCCACCGAGATGATCCGGCCGGACCGGGCGCCGACCTCGCGGATGTTGCTGACCATCTTCTCGTACGTCTCGCCCTTGGTGCAGACGCAGATGATGGGCATGTCCTTCGAGATCAGGGCGATGGGGCCGTGCTTCATCTCGCCGGCCGCGTAGCCCTCCGCGTGCATGTACGAGATCTCCTTGTTCTTGAGGGCGCCTTCCAGGGCGATCGGGTAGTTGAACTTCCGGCCCAGGTACAGGGCGCTCGGGGCCTTGTGGTACTTCTTCGCGATCGCCTCGATGGCCGGCGCGGTCTTGAGCGCCTCCTCGATCTTGGCCGGGATGGCCTCGAGCTGGCTCGTCATGTCCGCCGCCTGCGCCTCGGTGATGTCGCCGACGAGCCGGCCGTAGTAGATCGTGAAGAGGTAGAACGCCGCGACCTGGGCGGTAAACGCCTTGGTCGAGGCCACCCCGATCTCCGGCCCGGCGTTCGTGTACACCACGCCGTCGGAGTCGCGGGCGATGGAGGAGCCGACCACGTTGCAGATCGAGATGACCTTGCAGCCGGCGGCGCGGGCCATCCGGATGGACGCGAGCGTGTCCGCGGTTTCGCCCGACTGGGTCACCGCGAAGACGATCGTGTGCTTGTCCAGCTTGGGGGACCGGTACCGGAACTCCGAAGCCAGGTCGGTCTCGACCGGGATCTTCGTGTAGTGCTCCAGCAGGTACTTGCCGACGAACCCGGCGTAGAACGCGGTGCCGCAGGAGACGATGAACATCTTCTTCGCGGCCTTGAGCTCCTCGGGGGACAGGTTCATGTCCTTGAGCAGGATGCCCTTCTTGTCGGCGGTGATCCGGCCCAGCAGGGTCTCGCGGATGACCTTCGGCTGCTCGTAGATCTCCTTGAGCATGAAGGTCTCGTACCCGCCCTTCTCGGCGGCGTCCACGCTCCAGTCGATGTGGGTGACCTTGTGCGTCACGACCTTGCCGTTGAGGTCCGTCACCACGTACCCCTCCGGCTTCATCTCGATCACCTCGCCGTCGTTGAGGTAGATGATGTTGCGCGTCTTGGAGAGGATCGCCGGCACGTCCGAGGCGATGTAGTTCTCGCCCTCGCCGATGCCGACGATGAGGGGGGAGCCCAGCCGGGCCGCGACCATCACCGTGGGCTCCTGCTTGCGCATGATGCCCAGCGCGTAGGCGCCCTTGGCCAGCTTGAGCGCGCGGCGCGTGGCCTCGATCAGGTTCGGCGCGCCCTTCTTGAACTCCTCCTCGATCAGGTGGGCCACGATCTCGGTGTCCGTGTCGGACTTGAAGGTGTGGCCCTTCGCGGTCAGCTCGTTCTTGAGCTCCTGGTAGTTCTCGATGATGCCGTTATGGACGACCGCGATGTCGCCGGAGCAGTCGCAGTGCGGATGGGAGTTGCGCTCGGACGGGACCCCGTGGGTGGCCCAGCGGGTGTGGCCCACGCCGACCATGCCCTCGATGGGCTCGCTCTTGAGCGACGCCACGAGCTGGGAGAGCCGGCCGACCTTGCGCCGGACCTCGAGCTTGCCGTTCGTGAGCAAGGCGATGCCCGCCGAGTCGTATCCGCGGTATTCGAGCTTGGACAGCCCCTCCAGGATGACCGGGGAGGCCTTGCCCTTGCCGACGTATCCAACGATCCCACACATATGAAGGGGGTACTATACCAGAACCGGTTTGTGCGATCCAGCCGAGCGGTAGGCGGCCAGCGCCACCTCGACGGCCCGCAGGCCGTCCTCGCCGGTGATCGTCGGGCGGCGGCCGTCCCGGACGGCGGCGAGGAAATCGGCCACCAGCCCGGCATCCATGTTGTCGCCCCACCCCGCGTGCCGGGTACGGGGCCCGTAGACCGTCATCAACTGGCCGAAAGCGTCCACGCTGATCGTGCCGCGCTCCCCCCACAGCCGCAGCGTGACGTCGCCCCAGGTGGGGAAGCCGGCGACCCGCGACCACGAGGCGTCGAGCGTGGCGATCGTCCCCTTCCGGAAGCGCAGCGAGAGGATCCCGGAGTCGTCGCACTTCAGCCTGGGGTACAGCAGCCGGCCGCTCTCCGCGTAGACCTCGGCCACCTCGTCGTGGAGGATCCAGCGCAGCAAGTCGGCGACGTGGACGGTGTGGTCCATCATCGCCCCGCCCCCGGAGAGCCGGGGGTCCGCGAACCAGCCGCCCGGCATGCTGCCGTGGTTCGTGGTATTGGCCCCCAGGACCTTGCCGATCGCGCCGTCCGCCACCTGCCGGTACGCACGGGCGATGGGGGTGGCGTAGCGGCAGGGGAAGGCCGTCCCCAGGGAGACGCCCGCCCGTTCGCAGGCCCGGATCATCGCCCGGCCGTCCGCCAGGGTGGTGGCGAGCGGCTTCTCGCAGAGCACATGCGCGCGGGCGGCCGCGGCGGCCTCCACATCCTCGCGGTGGCGGGCGTTCTCCGAGCAGACGAACGCGGCGTCGAGGCCCTCGTGGAGGAGCGCCTTGCAGTCGGAGAAGACCCGGATGCCGAGCCGGTCAGCAACCTGCTTGCGCCGGCCGGCGTCCGGGTCCCACGCGCCCACCAGCTCCACGCCCGGCAGGGCCTTGGCGCTCCAGGCGTAGCTCCACTGGTGGCCGTGGGCGAATGAGAGGAAGCCGACGCGGATGGTCCTCACGGGCGCACCGGCTTGCCGGTTCGCACGGACTCCAGCGCAGCCAGGGAGATGCGGAGCGCGGCGAGCGCCTCCTCGCCGGGCACCGGGACCGGCCCGTGCGTCCGGACGGCGTCGAGGAACGCCTCGTCCTGCGCCTGGTACGGGGATTTCTCGAGCGGGCTCTCCGGCACGGCCACGGCGGGCGCGCCGTGCCGGCGCGCGGGCGCGTTCAGCGTGAGCGTCTCCGGGTGGGCCGAATCGTAGTCCACGAGCCCCTTCGCCCCGGCCACCTCGGCGCGCATTCGGAAGGGGAGCTCGTGCCCCCACGACCCCTCGACGTGCGCAATGACGCCGCTGGTGAACCGGAGAAGCGTCAGGCTGTAGGCCTGCTGTGACGCTTTGGGAGGTGTCCCGAACGCGCGCGCGTGGACGCGGGCGACCGGGCCGAAGGTCCACCGCAGCCAGTCGAAGTCGTGGATCACCAGGTCCAGCAGCGGCCCGCCGCTCCTGCGCCAGTCGGCGTACCAGTCGGCGCGCCCCTCCGGCCACTTGCCCCCGCGGGAGAGCCGGGCGACACTCACGGCGCCCAGATCGCCGCCCCGCACGATCCGGCGCAGCAGGGCGTATTGCGGGAAGAACCGGAGCACGTGCCCGACCATGAAGGTGATGCCGGTGCGCCGCACGACGGTGAGGATCGCCTCCGCATCCCGCCGCGTGCGTGCCAGCGGCTTCTCGCAGAAGACGTGCACGCCGG
>CAYNUZ010000179.1:0-5286 GCA_964400385.1 uncultured bacterium
CCCCGCCGCGCTCGCCGCCGCGCAGGCGGCGCTGGGCGTTTCGATGGCCACCAACTTCGTGCTGTTCCTGCCCTCCTCCGCGTTCTTCGGCTGGGTCCACGCCGGCCTGCTCGCGGGCCCGGCGCCGGCGCGGTCCGGGGCACGCGGCAGCCTGCCGATACGGCTGCTCGCGGTGACTCTCGCCCTGGCCGGCGGACAACTCATGGTCGCCACCGGCGAATACCACTTCGGGGCCGAAGCGATGGACCGGTCGGACGCGCCGACCGCCGCCCGTTACCTGACGCGGACCGTGGCGCTGACGCCCAACGACCGGCACCCCTGGCAGTACCTCGGCCGCGCCTTCGAGTTCCAGGAGGACTGGGACCGGGCGCTCGACGCCTATGGCCGGGCCTTCGCGCTCGCCCCGTGGCACGCCATCACCGCGCTCAACCTCGGCCGGGCGGAGCGCGGGCGGTACTTCGCGAACCGGCTGCTCCACTTCCCGTCGCGGGGGCGGGCGATCGCAGACCTGCTGCTCTGCATCCGGGCCAACGCCTACGCGTTGGAGCCCCGGATCTGGGGCGGGGATCTGGCCGTACGGGCCCGGGTGTTCGATGTGGCGCAGAAATTCCTGGGAGATGCGCCGCCCGATCTCGTGCCGACCCCCGCGTGGCACCGGGCCCGGGTGCCGTGGCTCACCGCGCTGGGCAACGCGCAGGGGGCCCGGCACGAGCAGGAGGCCGCCGACCGGCTGGAGGTCCGCCAGCTCACCGATGCCGCCGAGGCCGCCGCGGCCGCCGGCCGGATCGAGGAGGGCGTGCGCACGGCCCGGGACGCGGTAACCCGGTTCCCCCGTGAGGCCCACGGCTGGGAGACGCTCGGGTACCTGCTGCACGGCCGGGGCGACATGGCCGGCGCCCGGGACGCGTACCGGCACATGGCCACCCTGCTCCCCGATTCCGTCACGGCGCAGATGGACCTGGCGGTGATCGCGCTCAACACCCACGACCTCGCCGCGGCCGAACGGTACGCGCAGAAGGCGCTCGGCCTCGCGCCGGAGCTGCCGGACGTCCACGTGACGCTGGCCCGCCTGCGGGCGGCGCAGGGCCGCCGCGCCGAGGCGATCCGCGAGTACGAGTGGGTCCTGGCGAAGGTCCCCGGCCACCCGCAGGCCACGGAGGAGCTCCGACGGTTGCGCTAGGCCTCCTGCGGCTCGGGCTCCTCGCCCAGGCCATGCTGGTGCCCCTGCTCTTCGCCAAGCAGGGCCGCGACCTCAAGCTGCTCGCCGGCGGCGGGATCGGGCTCCTCTCGCTCGCCCCCCTCGCGGTGGTCCTCGGGCAGGGCCGCCGGCGGCTCCCGACCGCGATCACACCCGCCGTGGCCTGGCTCGCGGTCTGCGTCGCGGGGACGTTGCGCCACCGGGAGGCGGTGGACGAGCTGGCCCGGCAGGTGATTTACCTCTTGACCTTCCTCGGCGCCGCGGTCGCGCTCGCGCGCCGCGACCTCCGGCGGCTGGCCGGCCTCTGGCTGGGCGCCGCAATCCTGGTGGGCGGATACGCGATCGTCCAGGGCGCCGGGCTGGATCCGGTCGAGGAGTTCCGGAAGTGGCATTCCGAATCCCGCGTCTTCTCGACCTTCGGCAACCCCGACTTCCTCGGCGCCTTCCTCGCCTTCCTGCTTCCGCTCGGGCTCGCCGCACTGTCGGTGGCCCGCGGAACCGTTGTCCGCGCCGCGGTCGCAGGTGCCGGACTCCTCATCGCCGTCGTGCTGGTCTGGACCGGGTCCCGCGGCGCCTGGCTGGGAGCCGCGGCCGGGAGCGCGTGCTGGGCGGTCCTCGGCGTCACGCGGGAAGATTGGCACCGGCGCTTTCCGGCCGGGACCGCATGGCCGCGCTCCGGCTGGTCGCTGGCCCTCCTGGTCCCGGTCGCCGTGGCGGTCCTGCTCCTGCCGTCCGTCTCGAAAACACTCACGCGCCGCACCGACCGGCTCGACCTGTGGCAAGGCACCTGCCGGATGATCCGCAGCGCCCCGGTGGCGGGCTGGGGGGTCGGCAGGTTTGCCCCGGAATATCCGCCGTTCGCGCCGGCCGCCTTCGCCGCCCGCATGAAGGCGGACAACACGTTTGCCGAGCACCCCCACTCCGAATATCTCCATGTCGCGGTCGAGTCCGGCCTGCTCGGGCTCGGCCTCTTCGGCTGGCTGCTCACGGCGGTTCTGGCCGCGGGATGGCGGCGCGCCCGGGCCGGAGACCGGCTCGCGGCCGGCGCGGCGGGGTCACTCGTCGCGATCCTGGTGCATATCGCCGTGGACAGGAATTTCCGGCTCGCGTCCACGGGGATCCCGTTCTGGCTCCTGGCCGGCGCGCTGTGCCATACGCGCGGACCGGCCGCGGTCCCGCACCATGACCGCAAGCGCCCACTCCATCTTCTCGCGCTCATCCCCGCCCTCCTGGGATGCGCCTGGTTCCTGCGGCCCCTGCTTGCGTCGTACCGCGTCGCCGGCGACACGGATTTCCTGAAGCAGGCGGCCGACATCCCGGCGGCCCAGCTCGAGGCACAGCGGGCCGCGAAGGGATCGGACCCCCAGTACCTGATGGCCCTCGGCAACGCATACGCCAAGGAGGGGAAGTTCCCCCAGGCCGTCGCCGCGTTCAGGGACGCCCTCACGATAGACCCGCACTATGCCGCGGCGGCCAACAACCTCGGCAACTCCTGGTTCATGATGTCCCGGTTCGACGAGGCGATCGCCGCCTACTCCCGGGTGCTCGCGCTGGATCGCGGCAACAAGGACGCCCGGTTCAACCGCGCGTTCGCCCTCTTCCACCAGCGCAAGATCAAGGAGGCGCTCGCGGAATGCGACGCGCTGCTCCGGCTGGACCCGCAGAACCCCAAGGCGCTCCAGTTGCGCGCCCAGCTCGCGCCATGAACCGGCGCGACCGCCTCGCCTCCCGCTGGGGCATGGCCGCGGGCTGGTCGCTGGTGATCTTCCTGCTCTCCGCCCGGTCCAGCGTGCCGCTCCCCGGCATCGCGGGGATTGACAAGTTCGCCCATGCCGGTGAGTACGGGATCCTCGGATTCCTCGTCGCCCGGCTGACGGTCCCGATCCTCCGCGGCATGACGCGGCCCTGGCGGCTGGTCGTGGCCGTCGTGTGGTGCCTGGTCTACGCCGTCAGCGACGAGGCCCACCAGGCCTTCGTCCCCGGCCGCAGTTGCGATCCCCTGGATGCGGTGGCCGATACCGTCGGCGCGGCGCTGGCCTGCGGCGCGATCGAGGTCATGCGCCTTGCGTTTCGGACGGACGTGGCGGCCCTGGAACCGCCCGCTGGACGACGGAGGGTTAGAAGCGGGACTTGACCGGGACCGGGCGGTGGATCTTCGCGCTGCGGAGGGAGGCGAGCATCACTTCCAGGACGTGGTACGCGTGCAAGCCGGTCATGACCGGCTTGCGGCCGGTCGCCAGCGCCTCCGCCAGCATCCCGGCGCCGTGCTCCCAGCCCCAGCCCCGCTGGTCCTTGGCGATCACGCCCCACCCGTGCCGGCTGCCCGGGGCCAGGTGGCCCTCGCCGCCGGTCGGCGACCCGAACTCGATGCCGCCCGGCGCCCAGTCGTACCCGAGGAAGTTGATCGTCCCCTTCGTGCCCAGGATCTCGATGGACGACCGCTCGTCCACCTTCCCGATGAAGAACCCGCACTGGATGATCCCGATCGTCCCCTTTCCGAAGTCCAGGGTGACGACGATGTTCTCGTCGGCCTCGACCTTCACCCTGGACCCGTCGTCGAGCGTCCGGACCGGGATGGCCGGCCCCGCGACGGCGAAGACGGACTTGACCGGCCCCAGCCAGCCGGTCAGGGTCGTGATGTTGTAGACCCCGAGGTCGAAGAGCGCCCCGCCGCCCTTGCGGTAGAACCACGCCGCCCACGTCGGCCCGGGATGGCCGTACCGGGCGCGCACCTGGCAAACCTTGCCGAGCTTGCCCCCCTTGATGAGCCGGTCGGCGGCCACGAACGCGGGGCTGGTGATCGTGGCCGGGGCGCCCAGCATGTACAGGCCGCGCCGCCGGGCCTCGCGCAAGAGCCGCGCGGCGTCGGGCAGCGAGGTCGCCAGCGGCTTCTCGCAATACACGTGCCGGCCGGCGCGCAGGGCCAGCAGGTTGAGCGGGCCGTGCGCCGGCATCGCGGTGACGTTCACGAAGAGGTCGAAGTCGGCCTTGCGGATCATCTCCCGCGCATCGGTGTACCGGGCCCGCACGCCCGCCTCATCGGCCGCCGCCTTGAGCGCCGCCACGGAGGTGTCGCACACCGCCACGAGTTCCACATGCGGGTGGCGCTTGAGGTGCGGGAGGTAGCACCCGCGGCTGACGCTGCCGCAACCCGCCACGGCGATCCGGACCTTGCGGTTCAAGGCTTTCATGATGGGATGGATTATACTATTCACCCATGGCGCGCATCCGGCAGACGATCAGCTTCTGGTGCTTCGACCGCAAGGACCTGCCCTTCATGCAGTTGTGCAACGAGGCCAAGCGCATCGGGTACGAGGGGCTGGAGATGGTGCCCGAGGACCACTGGCTCGTGGCGAAGCACGTCGGCATGCCGCTGGTCACGATGGCGGGCCACCAGTCCATCGCGGACGGGCTCAACCGCACCGAGCACCACGACCGCATCGAGGCGGAGATCAAGGCGAACCTCGAGAAGGCCGCGGCCAACGGCATCCAGACGCTGATCTGCTTCTCCGGCAACCGGGGCGGCCTGTCGGACGCGGACGGCCTCAAGAATACGGTCACGGGCCTCAAGCGGCTCGCGGCCCTCGCCGAGCGCGCGAACATCACGCTGGTGCTGGAGCTCCTCAACAGCCGCGTGGACCACAAGGACTACATGGCGGACCGCACGGCCTGGGGCGTGGACGTGGTGAAGCAGGTCGGCTCGCTGCGGGTCAAGCTGCTCTACGACATCTACCACATGCAGGTGATGGAGGGCGACGTGATCCGCACGTTGACCACCCACATCGAGTCCATCGGCCACATCCACACCGCGGGCAACCCCGGCCGCCACGAAATCGACCAGCACCAGGAACTCTTCTACCCCGCGATCATGCACGCGGTGGCCCAGTCCACCTATTTCGGGTACGTCGGCCAGGAATTCGTTCCCGCGGGCGACCCCATCGCCGCCCTCGAATCCGCCTACAAGATCTGCCACGTCGGCTGAACTCACCAGAAACAGAACCTAAGCATTGACCGGCGCGAGTCCGGCCGGGCTGGGGGTGCTCGGGCACAGTCGCCCGGCCCCGCCGTGGCCGGGCTCCTTAAGGCTG
>CAYNUZ010000180.1:0-5230 GCA_964400385.1 uncultured bacterium
GCAGCCGGACCACGGTCCACCCCGCCCGGCGGAGCGCGGCATCCTTGGCGGCGTCCCGCGCCCGCTGGGCCGGCAGGCTGTGCCAGGCCTCGGCGTCGCACTCCACGGCCAGCGCCCCGCGGGCGCAGAACAGCGCGAAATCCAGCCGGAACCGGCCGGACGTGCCCAGCGTCACGGTGAACTCCGGCAGCGCCCGGAGCCCGGCGCACCGCAGCGCGGCGCCGACGAGCGACTCCACGGGGACCGCGTTGAACACCCCGAACAGGTCGCGCGCGGCGAAGAGGCGCCGGAGCGTCGTGAAGGCGAAGGTGATCCGGCGGGGCGTGACATTACGGACGGGCCGGGGCAGCCGGAGGAGCGGGCCCAGGGTATAGCTGCGGTACGGCTGCGCCGCCCGCGGGTGGTCCGGCTCGTCCGGGACTAGCTCGCGGCGCAGCGCGGTGCGCACCCCCAGCACCGCGGCGTACCGCTCGATGCGCCGGCCCGCCGCCCCGAACGCGGCAGGCTGGTAGAACGCCAGCATCTCGAATCGCCGCCGCGGGGCGTGGGCCGCGGGGATCCGGTACTCGCGCCGGGTGGCGAGGCGGCGCAGGTCCCTGCGGTCCTTGAGGACGCCGACCAGGACACGGGGATCGGCGGGAGCCGGCATATCGGATAGGATAACGGACCAGCATGTGCCGCGCACGGACTCTCGCCGCCCTGCTCGCGGCCGCGCTGGCGGCGCCGGCGGCCGCGTTCGATCCGGCGGACGCCACCGTCGTGACCGACCGCCTCCTCATGGTGCATGTGGTGGACGGGCACGTGGTGCGGGTCCCGCCCGGCGGGACCGGGCAGGACCGCATTGACGAGGCGCCGGTGGACGTGGCGCGCGCCCTTCGGCCGGCGACCTGGCGGATCGGCAGCGCGGACGATCCCCGGTTCCGGGCCGCCCGGCCGCCGCTCGCGGTCGGGCGCAAATCCAAGGGGCGCGACTTCATCGCGGTGGGCCTGCCGGCCTACCACCAGGCGTGGACCAACGAGCACTGGTTCATCCTCCGGCTCCCCGCCGCCATGCGGGCGGGCGCCACCTACACCGTCACCGCCCCGGCCCTGGGGCTGGCGCCGCTGGTCGTCCCCTTCGGCCCGGCCACGGCGCGGTCGGAAGCCGTCCATGTGAACCAGCTCGGGTACGCCACCGACGCCACGGTCAAGGTGGCCTACGTCTCGGCCTGGCTGGGGACCCTGGGACCGCTCCCGCTCGACGCGTACCGGGACGCGTCCTTCCGGCTCGTCGCCGTGGAGGGGGGCGCCACCGCGTTCGCGGGCCGGCTGGCCCTCCGCAAGCGCCTGGCCGACGGGCCCGATGGCGGCCAGCCCGGCGAAGGCCCGCATGTCGGCGCGGATGTCTGGGCCTGCGACTTCTCGGCGTGCCGGACGCCCGGCCGGTATGTCGTGGCCGTGGACGGCATCGGGTGCTCGTATCCGTTCACGATCGGCCCGGACCCGTACCGCGCGGCCTTCCGGGCGGCGATGCACGGGCTGTACCAGCAGCGGTGCGGCACGGCGCTGACCCTGCCCTACACCGCGTGGACCCGGTCGGCCTGCCACGTGCCCTCCCAGCGGCCGATGATCCAGTCCACGCGCCGGCTCATGGACGGCCACTGTGACGCGTGCGACGATCCGCGCCCGACCGGCGAGGTCCGGAACGTCAGCGGCGGGTACCACGACGCGGGCGACTGGGACCGGGAGGACGGCCACCTGGACGTGCCGCTGGCGCTCGCGCAGGTCTATGAACTCTTCCCCGACCGGTTCACCGACGGCGAGCTGAACATCCCGGAGTCCGGGAACGGGGTCCCGGACGTCCTCGACGAGGCGCGCTGGGGGCTCGACTACTACCGGCGGCTCCAGCGGCCGGACGGGGGCGTCTCGGGCGGGATGTTCGTGGACCACTTTCCGCAGCCGGGACTGAACGCGGCGACGGACACGGCGAGCCGGTTCTGTTATGCCGAGGACCCCCTGATGTCGTACCGGTACGCGGCGGCGGCGTGCCACATGGCGTTCGCGCTGGCCGCCGCGGGGACGCTGGACGGGGGCAGCCCGTACGTGGCGAGCGCGGGCCGGGCCTGGGACTGGGCCGAGGCGCACCAGCGGGAGGGCGATGCGAAGGCGGTGGCCGACGACCGGCTGCACGCGGCCGCCGCGCTGTTCCGGGCGACGGGCGGGGCGCGGTTCCACCGGGCCTTCCTGGACGGGCTGCGGGTGAAGACCGAGGACGACGCGCTCTGGGTCAATGCGCAGTACGACCAGCAGTGGGCGGTGTGGACGTACGTGCGCACCACCCGGCCGGAGGCGGATGCCGCGGTACGGGAGCGGCTGCGGCGGGCGGCGCTCCGTTTCGCCACGGTCCAGGTGGTGGAGCCCGCGGCGAAGCGGGCGGGCCGGTACGGGGGGAACTGGTGGCGGCCGCTGACGTGGGGGTTCGGGGCGGCGCCGGAGACCCTGCCCGCGGCGGTGGCGTGGGCGCTCTCCGGCGATCCCGCGTATCTCGCGGTCCTGCGCACGACGGCGGACTTCACGCTGGGCGGCAATCCCCTGAACACCTGCTGGATCACCGGCACCGGCGCGCGGCCGCCGGAGGGGGTCTTCCATCCCGATTCCTGGAACGGCGCGCAGGGCGGGCGGGTCTGCCCGGGCATCGTCCCGGAGGGGCCGTACCGGTACGAGGGGGAACCCGACCCGCACTCCGGGTTCTGGGACCCGAAGTTCGTGATGGCCTCGGCCGTCCCGCCCGCGAAAGGCTGGCCGCCGCTGGAGCTGTATTTCGCCGCCGGGGACTGCTTCCCGATGAACGAGTTCACCGTGGCCCAGATCGCCCGCGCCGCGGCCGCGTACGGGGCGCTGTGCGCCCCCGCCGTACGCTGATCGGGGCCGGGGAGTCCGGTACAATGGCGCGGTTCGGCTGACATCACCCCCGTTTCGCGAGGAGGATTCCTGATGCGTACCGTCCTGAAGTGGCTCGGATTCGCGCTCGGCGCCGTCGTCCTCGTCCTCGTGGCGGTGCTCGGCTGGGCCTCGCTCAAGTTCTCCGCCAAGGCCCACAGCACCACCACCTATCCGCTCGCGGGGTTTTCAAGGCACATCAAGGGGAGCGCCGCGCGCGGCAGGTACCTCGTGACGGTGCGCATGACCTGCGTGGAGTGCCACGGCCAGGACCTCGCCGGGGGTACGGTGATCGACGATCCCGTGGCCGGCCACGTCCACGGCAGCAACATCACGCCGTTCAAGCTCAAGGCGTGGTCCGACGCCGAGATCATCCGGACGCTCCGGCACGGGGTCTCCCGGGACGGCCACCCGCTGGTGATCATGCCGTCCGAGGACTACCAGGCGATGAGCGAGCCCGACATGGCCGACATCGTGGCGTACCTGCGGTCGGTCCCGGCGGTGGAGAGGCCGGACCTGCCGAATTCGGCCGGCCCGCTGCTCAAGGTGTTCTGGGCGCTGGGCAAGACGCCGCAGGTGTTCGGGACGGACATGATCGACCACCAGCGGCCGTTCGCGCCCGTGGTCAAGGCGGGCGTCACGCCGGCGTACGGCAAGTACATCTTCCTGAACACGTGCGTCGGGTGCCACCGGGAAAACCTCCAGGGCGGGCCGATGCCCGGCACGCCGCCGGACTGGGCCGTGCCCGCGAACATCACCCAGGACGCCCTGGGGAGCTGGTCCGAGGCCGACTTCATCAAGACGCTGAAGACGGGAGTCAATCCCTCCGGCGCGAAGCTGCGGCTGCCGATGGCCATGATCCTGAAGTACACGCCGAAGTTCTCGGCCACGGAGCTCAAGGCGCTCTGGGCCTACATCCGGACGGTGCAGGGCACCCCGATCAAGGGGAAGACCGACTTCTAGCTCGCAAGACCCGCTGGCACAGTTGAAGAGAACCATTGACAGTCGTCGCCGCCTTCGGCGGCGCTTGTGCAAGACATGACCAGTCGTCGGGGGGCCGCCGCGGGGCGGCTGTCCGTCCTGGTCTCGGCCGCGCTGTTTTCCCTGAGCGGCATCGGCATCAAGGCCTGCGGGTTCGGCGCCTGGCAGGCGGCCGGCGTCCGGGCCGGCGTGGCGGCGGTGGCCCTCGCGCTCTTCCTGCCGGAGACCCGCCGGTTCTGGTCCTGGAGGCTGGTCCCGGTGTCCCTCTCCATCGCCGCGCTGCATGTCTGCTACGTCTGGAGCACCAAGACCACGACCGCCGCGAACACCATCTTCATCCAGAGCAGCGCGCCCCTGTGGGTCCTGCTGGCGTCGCCGTGGATCCTGGGCGAGCGGATCCGGCCGCGGGACCTGGCCACGATCGCGGTCAGCGGCGCCGGGCTGGCGCTCTTCTTCCTCAAGCCCGAGGCGGCGACGGCGCTCTCACCCGAGATCGCCAAGGGCAACCTGATCGCGCTGGCCGCGGGCGTCTTCTGGGCCGGGGCGATCCTGGGGCTGCGCCACCTGCGCGGCCGCGGCGCGGAAGCCGCGCTGCTCCTTGGCAACCTGATCACCGCCGCCACCGGGCTGGGCCTCATGGCGGCATTGCCGGACGGGTTTCACGCGGGTCCCGGGGGGGACTGGGCGATCGTGGCCCTGCTCGGACTGGTCCAGACGGCCACCGGGTATTTCTTCCTGATCCGCGGGCTGCGTTCGGTGCCCGCCACGCAGGGCGCGCTGCTGGGACTGCTCGAGCCGGTGTTGAACCCGGTCTGGGTCTGGCTGGTGTTCCGGTCGGAGCGCCCCGGGCCGTTCGCGCTGCTGGGCGGGGGGCTGGTGCTGGCGGGCGTCCTGCTCGAGGCGTTTGCCCCGCGGCCGGAGGCCGCGGTCAGCCCGGACTCAGCGCGGCGGCCAGGGCGGGCCCGGGTTCCGCGCCGTCGAGCCGGACGCTCGTGACGGGGAGGCGGAACCGCCGGCCGTAGGCCTGGCCGAGGGATTCGTTGAACGCCTTGACCGCGGCCCATGGCGATCCGGGCCGCAGGGGCGTGGTGGCCGGGTCGCGCGGCGCGCCCGGGGGCCAGCCCCCGAAGACCTCCGCCGTACTCGCGTAGACGAACCGGCGGGCGCCGGCCCGGTGGGCCGCCTCCAGCACGCGCCAGGTGCCGAGCAGGTCCTGCTCCAGCAGCGCCTCGAACGGCGCGTCCGGCGGGGCGCCGGCGAGGTGGACCACGGCGTCGCGCCCGGCCGCGGCCCGGTCCAGCGCCTCCGCGTCCAGTGACGGGGCGCCGAC